>JAKAHO010000006.1 GCA_021814835.1 bacterium | reverse complement strand
AAAATCGCAAGCACTAAGCCCTCGGCGTCCTCTTTCGTAAGCACCGTTTCCTTTGCGAGCGGAATGAGCGTGCTGTCAACGCGGATGGTCGGTCTGCGGCCTACGCCGATGTGAAGGTCGGACGCGTTCTGGCGTACGGTGGTAAGAAGCAGTTCGTTCAGTTTTGCGTTGTAATCGGTCATTTTACTGTGCGGTTTCTTTCATTACTTCCTCAATCGAGATAACTCCCTCCATTGCTTTTATTATGCCATCTTGCCGCAAGGTGAGCATCCCCTGTCGGCGCGCCTCATCCCAGAGCGTACCCTCCGTAAAGCCCTTATTAATGAGCTCGCCGAGTTCGCGCGTCATTTTGAAAAGTTCATAGAGCGCAACGCGACCCACCACTCCGCGACCCTTGCACGTTTTGCAGTTCGGATCCTTCCCCTGCTCAAAAATCTTGTAGGGAGCCTGATAGTTGAGCGTCTTCTTGAGCGCGGCCGGGAACATGGCGTACGATTCTTCAATAAACGCCACCGCCTCCGCGGGCGCATTCACCGGCACACGGCACGTGCCGCATAACCGAAGCACGAGGCGTTGGGCGATAATGATATTTAATGCCGACGAGAGCAAAAACGGCTGAACGCCGAGGTCAACAAGGCGCGGTACTGCGCCCACCGCATTATTTGTATGAATGGTTGAGAGCATGGTATGGCCCGTGAGCGCCGCGTTTACCGCAAGTCCTGCCGTTTCACCATCGCGGATTTCACCGACCATAATAACGTCGGGGTCCTGGCGGAGAATCTGGCGCAACCCCGACGCAAACGTATAGCCGATTTCGGGGCGCACCTGCGACTGATTGATGCCTTCCATAAAATACTCAACCGGATCCTCGAGTGTTACGAGGTTGCGCGCTTCCACATTCAGCCTCTGCATAATCGCGTAAAGCGTCGTAGATTTACCCGAACCTGTGGGACCGCTGATAAGAATCATTCCGTACGGTTTCTGCAATGCTTCCTCTAAGATGCCTGCGTTATATTGGTTGATGCCGAGCTGGTCGAGCCCTTTCAATCCGGTCTTCGGGTCAAGCACGCGGATAGCCACCTTCTCCCCTGCGGGCGTCGGAAATGTAGCAACGCGGTAATCGATTTCACGTCCCGAAAAATTTGTTCTGAAGCGTCCATCCTGCGGTGTGCGCGTTTCGTCGAGCTTCAGTTTCGCAAGCACTTTAATACGCGAGGTCACGGGCTGCGTGAGCGTCGTCGGGAGCGCGGCTACTTCGTGGAGTACGCCGTCTGTGCGAAAACGAATGCGGAGCTTCCTCCGTTGGGGTTCAATGTGCACGTCGGACGCGCCTGCATCCACCGCCTGACGCAATGTGGACGCGACGATTTTAATAACGGGCGCCTCCTCGCCCTTGCCGGCTTCCTCAAGGTCGATTGCTTTATCCTCTTCGCTCTGCCCCGTCTTCCCCATCTCCTGCACTGCCGCCTCAATCTCGCTCTTATACGGCGCATATCGCACGCTCATTGCTTCAAGGTCGGCGTATGAAATCAAATAAACGCCGAGGTCTACTCCCTGCTGTTTCGCGACAAATTTCAACGCTTCCTGTGCGCGCGTGTCATCGGGCCTGAACATTCCGACCACAAGCATCCGCGCGGTGCGGTCAATCGGCACTACCTTGTAGGCGTTCGACATCTCGCGCGAAATAATTTTTAAAAGCTCTTCCGGAACGCCTGCTACATTTACTTTCTTGTATGGAACGCCAAGAAGCTCGCTCTTCACTTTCATTATGGCGCCCTCATCGGCAATCTTTTTTTCGTACAAAAGTTCTTCCGCCGGATGCCCCGAAAGGCTGGATTCCTGCAATATGCGTTCGGAGGTCGTGCTGTCCAACACTCCCCGCTTCACCAGTTCCTGAAGTAGTTGTTGATCGGTCATATTACTATGCGCGCGCCACGCTTAAAAAGGCTTGAATGGATCATCTCTCCCCGTCGGCGGCAACACGAGCGGCGCGCTGTAATCCTTAAGCTGCATAAAATTCGGCGAGTTCACCACGGTTGCGGGGTTAAACTGCTGAAGCTTCGTGAGCTGGCCCAATTCCTGCAAGCGGGGCGGCGTGCCGAGGTCCGCAAGCAACTGAGGCTGCGCAAAGAAAAGGTAATACGAGCCGAAGAAAATAAGCGCAACAAAGACCACGGTTGAAATAATCGCTACCCAGTTTGTCGGCTTTTTCTCTTGTTCAATAACGATTGCCATAGCGTGATTACATTTGATAATACATCTCGACGGTTATCTCGACTGAGTCTTTTGCGTTGCGCAAAAGTCCGGGATGGAATGAATACTCCTTTACGTTCGCGATGCGCACCGTGGTTTCAAGTTTCCTCATAAAATCTTTCAGATTCGCATAGTCCCCGCTCGCCGCAATTGTGACTTCAAGCACGCCGAGTTTTTTCAAAAATTGCTGAGCGGTTACGCGCGGCGCGGTTGACTTGAACTTCACCGAACTGAAGGTAATGTTTGCCGCGCTTCCAATCGCCTCCACTTGGCGCAATGCGCTTACTGCCTGCTCGCCGTTCGGTATCGCAAAAGAAATAGACGATTGAATGTTGCTGGTTCCCTGAAATGAGCTGATAAGTTTCTGCACTTGCGCTATTGCCTGCGATTGGCTTGCATATAACGACTGCTGCGTCGCAAGTTTTGCGCGCTGATCGTTAATCGTTTTCATCTCGTCCTGCACGGGTCCCGTGAACATATATATTGCGCCGATGAAAAAGACGCCGGAGAAGATGATGCTTAAAATTCTTTTCGTTGATATGCGCATATGCGTTACATGCTTTGCGCCGCGAGGAAGTCGGGGCTCAAATTAAGTTTAATATCGAACGTTACTCCGGTGTCGGCGATATTTACGTCATTAAACGCCACCTTTGTGACCTCCGTAGCTTTTTCAAAAATAGCAATCTGCGATGCGAGCGCGTCGAATGTCTTTGCGGAACCATGCAAATCTATCGAGTTATCATTGCTTGAAAATGCGCCGCTCGTAAAATAGACGTCGGCGGTGACTTTCGACTCGAGGAGCTTAAATGCATTCGAGGGGAAGGCGTGTTTATCGAGTACCGTCTTCAAATTTACAATTTGTGAATAAAATCCTACGAAATTTTCTTCGTCTGTCTGACTCACCTTTTTTGCAAGCGCCTCAATTTTTGCCGCCACGTCCGCCGACTGCTGGTCAAGGAACGCGGTATAGCCGTAGTGAATGCCGAAATAGACGAATACCGAGAATGCAAAAAGAACAATGGCAAAAATCATCAGCCTCCACGGCAAACCTGCAGAAAGCGATTCCGGAGGCGCAAACTGCCCTCCCGCCATCTGCCCGCCTTGTTGGTCCATTTGTCCGTTCATAAAAATTTTCTCAATGCGAGACCCGTTGCGGTCGCGAGCTCACGATTCAACTCAGGCAAAATCGGCTCCAACCCTATCGGCCGCTTGAACCGCCACAGCGCATCGGGCGCATGAATGCGTATTTGCATCTGTTCCTTCACATACTTCTCGAGCCCCTTCAGATTGCTGCCGCCTCCCACAATCATAAGCTCTTCCACCGTCTTCCCGGACACGCGTTCATATTCACGCTTCGCCCTCTCACACTCTTGAATTATAACATCTAAGAAAGACAATAATGATGTTGATAACTCGTATTCTCCGCCCGATCCAAGCAATCCCTTGCGGCGCTTCAACTCTTCCGCGCGTTTAGATGAGATATCGAGCGTATGTGAGAGCGCCTGCGTGAGCGTAGAGCCCGCGTAATCGGACTGGGTAACCCGTTTAATCGTCCCCTGCTCCACCACAATGAACTCAGTGGACTGTCCCCCAATATCCATAATCATGGTAATGGGATTGTTATTGCCCATCAGCGAGCGCACGAGCGCGGCGGTCTCGACTTCAAGCGAGATGAGGCGCAACCCCGCGCCCTTAAATATCTCCGTATACGTTTTCACGAGCGCGTTGGGAGTCGCCGTAAGAAAATAACGGTGCGTAGGCTGGCCGCGCTCATTCTGGAACTCACTCATTTTTGTCCATTCGATGCTCACTTCCGAAATCGGAATCGGAATATATTGCCGCGCCTGAAACTGAATCGCCTTTCCCACTTCTGCGGGCGCCATTGCGGGCATCTCGATGGTTACAAAAAACGTGGAAAACGATGGGATAGACGCAATCACCTGGCGTGTCTTCGGCTTCACTTCATCAATGAGTTTTTTGAGTATGGGAATCGCTTCGCGCTGAGAAATTTTGAGCGAGCTCGTCTGAATCGAGGCATTCCCGCGGTTTAAATATTCGCGGGTTTCCAGAATTCCGTAATTCTCGAGCGTTATTATGTCCGCCTTGCGCGAGAGCTCAACGAGCTTCATCGAGACCGTGCCGATATCAATGCCAAGTACGCTGGGAGTGGAAAAGTAGCCTGCGATATCATCAAAAAAACCTTGTATCCCGAGGTCTATCATTGCTCTCATTTTATCACACTGCTCGCGCGCTTACCCGCCATGCGCGCATTCAGTAGAATTATGAGAGTGACACATCCCGCGCTTCAATTTATCCCGTTAGAGTTTTTCTAAATTTATTTCCGTAAATATCTATGTCATTTCACCTTTCTAATATTTTCAAAAAAATTACTTGTCTCCCTTCGGGAGATATCCCGAAGGGATATAAAACTCTAACAGGATTTATTCTCGACGCACTTTTTCCTCCGCAATGCATTCCGTGCGGTAAAAAACTTCCGCATTCCGCGCGTTTTTCGACCATTTGCGAAGAATGTTTCGCGCGTATTCCTATCCGCTCGGGCTTCTCGTGCGCCGAATGTGCGCGAAGGCTTCCTGCACTCGTGAACACCTGCCACAAGGGCACGCCCGCTATCGCGGCAGCTACTGATTTTAAAAATAAGGAGGCGCAAGCGCTTATCCACGCCCTCAAATACAACTCCATCCGCGACGCGGCGCCTCCCCTCGCCGAAATCCTTAACCGATATATCGCGCAATACCTGCCTGCCGGCACACACCCTGCACTTGCGATAGTGCCCATCCCTCTCCATCCGAAACGTATGCGTTCGCGCGGTTTCAATCAGTCCGAACTTCTTGCGGTGGAACTTGCGAAGCTCGATACACGCATCGCTCTTCACACCACCGCACTCACCCGCACGCGCGCTACTGCCTCGCAAACCGCCGTACCTACCCACGATAAACGCCGAGAGAATGTGAAAGATGCGTTTACTGCCTATAACTCCAACGAAATTGAGGGTCAGCTCTTCATTCTTGATGACGTCTGCACCTCGGGAGGCACGATTACCGAGGCGATGCGCGCGCTCCGTGCAAAAGGCATGAGGAAGTCTGCGGGACTTGTGGTCGCGAGGGCCTAACCCTGTATGATTCCAATTTATTTTGCTACAGTAGCCATATGGGCTCACCAATTATTATTTCTCGTCTTGCCAATTTGTTATTTTCTGCTCAGAGGGGTGGCTATCCCAGTTTGGACGAGCGGGACTTACAGTCATTTTTTTCGCGCGAAAATATTGACATCACTTTCTACGGAAAATCTGAAAGAGACATTTGGAAACGAATCGCGGAATCAGTTGGAGAGTCGGAGATAAAGCATTTAAGAAAATCTATTGCCTCTCTAAAAAATGAGTCCTCACAACACTGGCTCGAAACATCTAGGCACTTGCTTGTATGGAAGCACTATTTTCAAAATAACAGAATATTGCTTCAAAGGGCGATTCGGGAAATTGAAAAATTATGCGGTATCAGCTATTTTTCTACTGCTCACATTCCTATCTATCTTATTTCCGACTCGACTACCAAGTATAAAGAAATAAATGCGTGGTATTCTTGGACTTCCAATGACATCTTTATCGTTATTGAAATTCCTTTTACCCTTAAAAAGCCTGGGGGGCTCTTCCCTCTAAGCGTTCTTACTCATGAGTGTTTTCATCTGGCATTAAAACGAAATAGAACATTAGCACGCACCCTCGAAATGGTTGCCGCTCAAAACTCGGCGCTCTTTAAGGCTTCACTGAAAGAAGATATGCCCCCTAGAATGTTTCTTGAGGAATTACTCTTGAGTTCTTTTGTTCCCGAAGGCTTTCTCAGCGAACAATATTTTAATATTGCGATAAAACGTTTTTCCCGAAAACCAAAAGACTTGTTGGATTGGCGAAGGTGCGTTGCATTCAAAATTAAGGAGGTGGCAGAGCAATATATACACAACTCGCAACAAATTGATAAGAGGTATCTCAATTGCATAGTGGACATCATAAAACAAAATTCCAAATAAAAACCCCTCAGACTTTTGGTCTGAGGGGGTGCATCGCCGGAAGTTACTTCCGGTTGGCCCAGTGACCCTTGTCCCAGGCCTTCCCCTGCGGCCACTCCGCTCCCGTGTTCTGCTCCCTGGCCACCTTCTGGGCCCTGAGCAGCACCTGCGGGACGAACTTGTCCGCCGGCTTCAGCGCGTTGGCATCCGACATGGCGTATACCTCTTCGTGAGGGTGGGACGACTTTTCGTTTTTTTATTCTCACCTCCTTTGTTGGGAATGCGCATTACTGCTATATCAAACCGCATGATTTCAACTTGGTTGAAACATGCGCGAAGTATCGCTTCTGGCTTGCGCAAACATCGCTCATCGGCTCGATAGAATCGAGTCGCGCATAGCAGTCTTTTGCGCACCCCCCCTCTGCAAATGAAGTGCCACTCACACGCCCGACAATTTTCTTTCCTTTTGTCGAGCGATTCCTGGAAGATGCGCAGTCGCGGATTGGATCTTACGCGGGACGGTTCGCCCGACACGTTCCCGAAGTGCAGAATGTCTGACTTAGGGAAGGAGTCGCAACCATAAATCGAACCGTCTGAGTAGACGGTGACGAATTGGTCGCACTGTCCCATGTAGATACATTCGCGCTGTTTTCCGCCGAGAATCAGGTTCACCACGCTTTGGATGTCCCGGATTTCAACTTCGGCGTCGTCGAGTTCCAGCCAAAGATCGAAGATGGTCGCCATGAAATCAACGTATTGCGCCGGCTGAATTGCCAGCGAGGACACGTCGGCACAATGACCAATGCTTTTCACTCTGGCAAATTTCAACTTCTTTATGTTTTCCGAAACAAAGAAGTTGAATATTTCTTTGGGGAACTTGTGATTGGCTGTGCTGACGCCGCAGATGATTCCGTTGAATACTCCTGCGGTTCGCAACAGCTCAATCCCCTTCATGACGTCCACGTATGAACCGCTACCCGACGAATAACGGCGGGTGGAGTCATGGAATTCCCTTGGTCCGTCAAGACTCACGCCTACGTGAAAATCGTGTTCCGCGAAGAAGCTTGCCCATTCGGGAGTCACGAGAGTGGCGTTTGTCTGAACAAAATTTGCTATCTTCCTCCCCTGCCTCTCCCATGTCCGCTGAAGCGATACGGCCTCGCGATAGAAATCCAATCCGGCAAGCAGCGGTTCGCCGCCGTGCCAAATGAATTCGATGTCGTCTTGGCCGCAACAAAAGAAATCAACAACGGTCTTCAATACATCCGACCGCATACGATTTCCATCGACGCGCCTCTTGAGGCCCGAGGTGTAGCAATACGAACACGCCAAGTTGCAAAGTCCGTTAACGGGCTTGATGATGGGTACCGAAACTGAATGACAGGATGTCATATTTTCCTCACTGGTTGTTTGTAAAAGTGCGCGCTGGGAAATTATTTAATTTCCTCGCTGCTTTTAATGTAGTTTTTACCTATCCCTTTGTCAATATTAGAAAATAAACTTCGATATTTGTCTACCCATACTTACGTTGGCACAAATAAAAATCCGCCTCCCGTGAGAGAGGCGGATTTTCTATTATCGCTCCTTGATGTCGCGAATCTTCTTCGGCTGCACACCCGTATTGCCGAGCACCTGCTGTTTCAGCACGCATGCGTATCCGCCATCCGTTACTGTAAGCGACACTGCGTCCGTTGACGATGCCGTCTCCGGATCGAATATCGCGGTAGCCGTCGGACTTGTCGGATCAGTCGAGGTTGTCGCGTGCGGGAATATCCACTGCCACGTCCATCCGGATGAGGGGTTCGTACCACCCGAGCGATCTATTGTTCCTGTTCCGTCGAATTTAATGGGCCACGCCGTCTTTGCAGGCGTCGGGCTCCACGTGAAATTCACGAGCGGATAGTAGCGCGAGGGCGAAGTCGTTGCACTACTCATCACTTCGGTCGACCATGACGCGCCGTCGAACGCGCTTATGCCCACAGTAAATGATTTATTCTTTCCGACGATATTTATCGGATCAAAGAGATTGTACCGCGTGTAGCCCGTGCTTGTTGTTGTCGCATAGGGCACGCCTGAACTTGCGTTGTACACGGTCACCCTCACCTGCTTCTGCGTCGCGCCGCCCGTGTTCGCGTAACTCCAGTTGATTGAGTAGTACGGGTCGTCATCGCAGAATGTTCCGCCCGTGCGCGCGGGGTTAATCATCGCCCCCTGTTCAATCGTCACATTGGAAACGACGGGCGCCGCGGGGACCCCCGAGAGACCGGAGAAATCCGTCCAGCCGATGACATCTCCTCCCCATGCCTGACCTCCCACCAAGCCGGTCGCGGGAGCATACGTAAGCCCGTAGGTTACCATGCCTCCCTGCGCATACGCCCGCAAGGTATTCATTGCCACTCCCAGCGTTGCGGAAACTTTGTTAATGAATCCAATCGGACTGCTGAAACTTCCCGCCGAAACAAAGGTGCTCCAAATATCCGATGCGGCCGCGGTTTGCGCCGGCGCTTCGGTTCCCACTGTTGCTGGCGTGCTGTTCAGGCTCAACCATTGCCCCGTGCCGATAAACTTCGCCCAACCGACAAGCATGTTCTTTGCGGGGTCAAGTTTTGCAACACACGCACCAGAGGGACAGCCCGTGAGATCCGCCTTGTTGAATGAAAGCCAACCGAGTCCCGCCGACCACGCCGCGCCACGCACCTCGTTATCCGCGCCTATCGATACATTGTATTTATTGGCCGTGCAATCGGTGCCCTTTGTTTCACAGCTCAAACTTATCCAACCCGTCACGCTGGTCCACGCAGTTCCTTTCACAATAGTTTTCGTGTCCAAATTCACAGTTATGAGCGGCGACGAGTCCATCACGCCGAGCGTTGTTACATGGAATTGAGCCGTGCCCCCTACCGGCACGCCATACGCATAAGCATTTGCCAACACGCTTGTCGCTGCCGATCCTCCCATGTTTGCTACCGTTTTAAATCCTGACGGCATCGAAGATGTGGCAAGCTCTACCTTGTAGGCGAAACTGGGATGAATATTGTTCCACGTGAAATTAATATCTGCCGTTGAGGTGCCTATATACACCACCCTCGCCGCAAAGTTAAGCGCCGGTGCAGGCGCGGGAGCCGCAGGAGTTACGGGAATCGCCGCATTCACGGGCGCAGTAAAGCCCGCATATCCTGAATTGCCCGCAATTTTAGCAACCGCCCGCACCTTGTAAGCATAAGACATACCTTGGGCCACACTTGTGTCTTTGTATGTGTTCGCCGTAACGGTCGTCAATAAAGTCCACGCGCCTATGCCTGTTTGTTTGTAGATTTCCGCATACGTCTGCCCCATTCCGGGGGTCCACGAAAGACTCACTGAGGGCGCCGTCCCGGTCGCCACTGATGTTGCGAGGTTCGTCGCAACGCCCGGAACGGTAACCATCGCAGGAGATGATATATTTTTAACCGCTCCGCAATTCGCGTCAGATTCAAAAAACTTTACCGTGTATGTATTTACCATTGACGGGCTATATGCGTTGTCGGAATACGCGGCGGACGTTCCTGACCAGTTTCCATCAAATAATGTTTGCGGGGTCCCCGTATATCCGGCCGTACGCGTCAGCGTGTATCCTCCGTATGTTGACACCGCAGCACTCGGAACCATTTCGATTATCATATTGCCCCCCTGTTCTCCCGCAACAAGCGTGTTCACGCTCGGCGCATTGGGCAGCGCGGGAGTTGTTACCGATGCTGGCGTTGCATTTGTTACTGCGCCATTGAGTGCTAATCCTTTTGCGGTATACGAATAGGCCGTCCCCGGCGTCAGCCCCATATCGACGTACGTGGTCGGCGGAAAAGTAGGAGTAAATGTACTCGCGGCGCCGCTTGTCGGTGTGCGCGTTACCGTTATCGCACTGGAGGCGGTAACACAACGATCGATTGTTCCCCTTCCTGATGCTTTGTAAAATTGAACCTGTCTCACCCAGCCGCTCAAATTCACTGCGCACGCGGAAGACGGCGTCGCAATAAATGTTGCCGCAGTATTACACGTTGGCGAGGGCGTCGGTAGCACTCCTCCTCCCGCGAAAGAAGTTTGGGGCAATGCGAGGCTAATCGTGAGCGCCACGCCGAGCACTGCACCGAATACAAAATATTTTCTTGCCATTGACATTAGTATAGCAAAATCCCCTTCTCATAGAGTTGGGGATTTTGTGTCTAACTATTTTCCAATTAAGGAATGTTGCAGTAAGTCGAGAAGAAATGAAGATTCTGCCTGAAATAGCAGGTCGGCTTATCTGGAGGAAGAGGAGTGCCGACGGGAGGAGGCGGAGGAGGCGGCACATCCCATCCACAGTTCATCGGAAGCGTGGTCGGGTCATAGTATCCCGCTGCTGACGGTGCGCCGAATCCGAATCCACTCGGATACTCACACCCTATCATTACTGGGTAGGTATAGCCCGAGCCCGCAGGAACCATATCTTTCGCGTAGTTGATGCAATCCGACACCTTCCACGAATCGCGCGCGGGTACCGTGTCATATACGGGTCCGGTCGGCATCACATCGTATCCATTTCCAGGGTTGTAGGGCTGTATAACCACACGGCAAAACTTGGCACTCTGAAATTTTCCTGAAGATGTCTGATATGAGCCATCGGTAAACACAATGCCGCTCTGAGTTCCCGTAACAAAACTCAAGTTTCCTGAAATGGGAAGTTGACCAGCACCCGCAACAATAATACCCCCCTTCAAATCTGGAAATTTTAACGAATAACTTGTCGAAGACGACTTCGAAAAATCAATCGTGCCTCCTCGATCTTGAGAAATATCACCTGTATCAATGGGTACTGTAATCTCGGACATATTAGGAAAAGTTCCCTGTGGCGGTTTCCACTGGGAGCCTGCCGGGAGGCCTGCTGGGAGGCCTGCTTGCGCCCACACCGTTCCCGCGACCACGAGGACGGATGCGACTGCTATTCCTGCAACCCTCACGAATTTGTTCATTGAGATTAGTATAACAAAACATATTTGGAAAAAAGTCCACGTTATCCACTTCGAAAAGTTTGCAAAATAAAAAGCCCCTGGGATTGCCAGGGGCTCAAACTTCTTGAGGAACGGAGTCCTCCGCTTACCGCGGATACCACTCGGCGGCCATGCCGATAACCGGACTGGCGATCTCTCCCCAATCGGAGCAGATGCCGACTGCCGCGCCGTACGCATTGCCACCAACGAACGCGGTCATCAGGTTGGTACCGCCGGGAGCGGTGTTGTCCAGCGTGCGTCCGAAGATGCTCGGCATGAGCACCTCGCCCGTTGCGAGGTAGTGCCCCGCCATGGCGTAGACCAGCGTGAGCGCCTCTGGTGGCGCCTCAATGGGTACCCCCGCAAGCTTCCCAAACTGCTGACTCTGCAGCAAACCGAGCGAGCCAGGAGCGGGGTCTTTGCGAATGAGATGCCAGGAACCTGCGCGCATCTTTCCGAACGCGAGCTGGCTCGCATTCCACGCATCGCAGAACGCGATGGTACCCGCGGGCAGCTTCGCCTGAAGGTCCGCGATGGAGACTCCGGGGAGGACGAGCACGAGCATGTGCGTGTCCTTCTTCGCCGTGAGCGTCGCCTCAGTGTAGGTGTTGTAGTACTGCGCCTTGTCGGCCGCGGAGAGCGTGATACCGAAGTACTTCTCGTTCTCCTCGATACCGAAGACATTGTTGCTGCCTAGGACTCTGCGGGCGATGTCCACGGGAGCTTCGATGTAGGTGAAGCAGTTCACGCAGGTGCCGATGCCGCCATCGGGGTTCGTCACCACCACGTTCACCGCGCCGAGGACGTGGGGAGGGGTGGCGGAGATCCAGATGTTGTCCGCGGTCATGGTCTGCACCGTGGCGTGGACGCCGCCGAAGGTCACCGTGGCACCGGTCTTGAAGCCGGAACCGTAGATGAGCGCTGCCGTCCCGCCGTTGAACGAGCCGGAGCTCGGGTCGACTGCGGTCACCGCGGGGCCAGTCGGCCCGTTGTTGTCAGGGCTGCCGCCGCACGCGAGAATGCTGAGAGAGAGGACGAGAACCGCGAGAAACTTCTGAGTGTTAGGGAACATGTGGGTTCCCTCCTTTCTTGTTGGAGGCTACACGGAATGTGTAGCGTTGAGTCCTTGTGGGGACTCATAGATTGGTAAGGATTCTATGGTCACTAGACTACATTTATTGTGAAAAGTCAAGTATTCATGCGGTTTGTCAAGGTCTCCCCTGCGCGTGTATATAATGAATAAAAAAGCCTCGCTTCACGCGAGGATTTAGTGTTATCCGAAACGTTTAATGAATCGCTCCCCCGCTTCGGGTCCAATCTCGTTTATGATGTCAATTATGTCCTGCTTGGAAAAGTTCTGCAACGCATGAAACCACGCATCGAACGAGCGTTCCGATTCTTTCGCCGCCTCTTCAAGCCAGAAAGAGACGAGTTCGGAACGACGCAACGCTTCCGCGATCTCAACAACCCGCGCGAGTTTTTTCTCATCCCAGCGATGTTTTGAAGATTCCTTTATATAAGTGTGGCTTCGTGTGATGCGCATATAGTGCGAGCAGTTTATAGACATACTCAGGTCGCCCGGCTACTTCTTGTTGGAGTCGCTCGGAGGGGAAGGAGGGTGGATGTCCGTCATCGACGGCTCGTACTTCGGTCCGGAGACCTTGAGGTCCTCGCTGCGCGGACGATCCCGCCTGCCCTCGTCATCGACGTGGTACGTGTCGGTGTGCGTCTTGCCGAGCAGCTCCTTGTACTCACCGCTCCCCTTCGTGGGGTGTTCCTTGCTCGTCTTCCATGGCATTGTGCTACCTCCTACCCCGAAATTGGGGTGCTGCATTAAAATTACTATTCCCCCGTATTCCGTCAACCCCTATCCTTCATTTCAAATTCTTTACTATCCACGCCCCTTTTCTCGGTATGAGGAAATGTGGTTTGCTATAATCCTTATATATGAAGAAAACAAGCATCGTGCTCGGGGTAATCGCGATCATCGTTCTCGTCGTTGCGGGAGGATATTACCTTTACACCACTATGCAGGCGCAAAAAGCGGAGCTTTCACAGCAGAATGAAATACTGAAGTACTATCCGAAGCCGCCCGATGTCATTAATAATAGCGGCGGCACAGTCACGGGAGTCTTCGGCGCATTGGTCAATGTTGAAGCAAATGACCCCGCAGACTATCTCCCCCACACTGACGGCACCCCAGTAAAAAAACTCACGACTGGGCTCAATGTTACGAAAAATACGAAGATTGCAATCGTAACGCTTGCGACGGGCGGCACGACGAAAGACGGAAAACTTTCGGATATCAAGGCGGGTGACGAAGTGCGCTACTGGACCGATTCGAATATCCGCACCACGCAAGTCGTTGACGCATCCCTCATTCAGATAATCCGGTAGTCTTCAAAAGTAATTATGAAATGACAACCCCCGCAAAGCGGGGGTTGGACTTAACATATTCTATACCTCGATAGATTTAGGTATACGCACGCGTGAATTGCTTGTCGATTTGACTCCGTCGACAAGAGAGGGGTATCCCATATCCTGCAGATACAGCTCCGTTGAAATAAGCGAGGAATACCGGAATAAACTCAGAGCCCCGTCCCAACATGTGAGTGTTTTTGCAAAATATTGTCTCAAGGGAATTTTATTTTCTTCGACATCGATCATAAATGAGCCCTCGGCAACAGATTGTCTGTGATGCGTTAATACCCCCAATAATTCTCGAGTCTCATTGCGAACGGCAATAAATTTATTCTGAAGGGTACCAATAGCATTACGGAACCCGCCCTCACGATACAAGGCAACTATCTCCTGCCAAAATACATCGTTTTTTATAAATCCATCTTGCTCCCACTGCTCTGTTATGTGCTTAAAGTTTATTGTAGCGGGCTTCAAATCAAAGTGCAGTTGATTCATTTTTTGCAAAAGCTGATTGAAGTCATTATCTGCACGCCCCAAACTATCTACTGAATGCTCAAGAGATGCGAGTACCGCATTATATGAACTTGATTTTTTGTGACTAAGTTCGGCCAATATTATATCTTCGATTCCTATGTTTGCATCCCAGAGAGACGAATAAGCCTCTGAGACCGACCGAGAAAGAGCTGTCGACTTTTCCATATAATTCCTGCATGGCTGGTGATTGATACCTCCCATATTGTAGAAAATTTTGGTTGTTCTCGACACCCGTATATTAGGCCTTTGATTTGTGCTCCGCAAGGAGCCATTTATCCCAATTATTAAGACCCCTTAACCTAATTTCGATGCCTAATTCCAAGAACAAATACAGTTCTCTATGCGCGGTAATCACTGAATGACTCTTCGTATGCCCCTAATGAAGCGACGCCTTTCAACGAGCCCCCCGCCAAAACATAGAATCGATTTATCCCGATATTTTTTAGGAATCGTCTGTCGTGCGTCACTACCAACAATGTTCCGGTAAACCCGCTCAAAACTTTTTCAAGCTCGTAGATTGCTTCGAGGTCGAGATTATTCGTTGGTTCATCGAGAACGAGTAAATTTACTCCCCTTGCTACAAATCCGGCAATTTCGAGGCGCATTCTCTCTCCTGGTGACAATACGGTGTACGGCTTATACACATCATGTTCGCCTAGTCCGAACTTATGTAACAATTTTCTTGCCTCTGTTTCCTGGAGACCTGTTCCACACTTGAACTTGTCGAGTATTTTTTCATCACTGGCGACGGGAATTTGCTCCAAAAATCCAACATCCACTTTTGATCCCCTTTTTATTTCACCCGCATCAGGAACGATATTTCCCATTAAAAGGTTAAGCAAGGTTGTTTTACCCGTTCCGTTTAGACCCAAAATTGCCGTTCGTTCCCCATACTGCATTTCGAATGACAAAGGACCGAGATGGAAGCGCCCGAGTTCTTTTTCAATACCTACCGCGCGCATTACAATATCGCCCGAACGTTTTAGCGGAGAGACATCGAAATGCAACTCCCAGCGGTCTCTCGGCTTCTGTGCGATTTCTATGTTTTTTAATCTTGTTTCTATATTCTTAGTGGCACCTCCGTGTACTTTTGACCGATCTTTTGCGGAACCCCTCCCAAGCTTGTTATTGTCCGTAATCTTTGGCCCCTTTTTCCCCTTTGCTACCCACAGCTTCTTTTCCTCCAGACTTTTTTCAAGACGCGTAACTACTTTTTGTTGTTCTTCCCATCGCTTGAATTCTAATTCTCTGCCCAGTTTTTTCTCACGTTCATAATTCGAATAATTGCCGGTGTATTCTTTTATGGAATGTGAAAACTCGTCTATCTCAAAAATTCTGCTTACAATCCTATCTAGGAACTCTCTATCGTGCGATACAACAAGAAACGCGGACTTTGAGTCATTCGCAATTGCTCTTTCAAGAAAACGAAGTGCGGGAAAATCAAGATTATTTGTGGGCTCATCCAAAACATACATGTCAGCTTGTTCCGACAATGCTTTTGCAAGTTTTATTTTTGAAGCTTCGCCGCCACTATTGTGTGTTTGGTCCCTCTTCAAATCAAGGTGGTTTAAATGCAAATCAGAAACCAACTTCCATGCATTCCCCTTACTATTACTACCATTCAATGGATTGGGAGACGCGTCGCGCATCTCGCTTTGTGGCATATAAACCAAGCGCGCGCCTTTCTGCAGGTGTACATCTCCTCCGTCCGACTTCTCAATCCCCGAAATGATTCTCAGTAGTGTGGACTTCCCTATTCCGTTTGGTCCCACCAGGCCGACCCGCTCTCCCCTATTGATTACGAAAGAAATCCTGTTGAGCACGGGCTCAGTCCCGTAGCTTTTCGATATATTTTGTACTTTGAGCATGGCCTTGTTCGGTACTATTATGAACTGTTCACTGCCCATTTTCCACAGTTCACCGCATTGTGTACGGCCTCGGTATTTTGTACCAATCGAATGCGCTTTATTACTGTTTATATCCCTCTGCCTGAATGGTGAACGCGCGATAATACTTGCCCTTGTTTTCCATAAGCTCGTCGTGGCTGCCGCTCTCCGCTATCTCGCCCTTGTCGAGCACATAAATTTTATCCGCATTCCGCACGGTCGAAAAACGGTGCGAAATAATAATGACCGTTTTGTTCTTGAAAAAGTCATAAATCTGCCCGAATATCTCGCTCTCCGACACGGCATCAATAGACGCGGTCGGCTCGTCAAAAATGACCACCGGTGAATTGCGATAAAAGAAGCGCGCGATAGCAATCTTCTGCCACTGACCCGTGCTGGGACGGGTACCACCCTTGAATTTTTCACTGAGAACCTGGTCATACCCGCTCTTATAGCCCGCAATCACCGGACTGATATTCGCTTTTTCCGCGGCCTCCTTCATGCGCGCCTCATCGAGCGGCGCCTGGGCATTTCCTAAATAGATATTTTCTTTAACGGTGAGTGCGGAATAGGTGTTATAGTCCTGGAAAAGCACGCTCAAATTCTTATACCATTCCTCTGCACGTATCCCGTTTACATTCACGCTATTGAGCAATACCTCACCTTCGGTTGTCTGATAAAACCGGCAGAGCAACTTCACGAGCGTTGTCTTTCCCGCGCCGTTCTCGCCCACAATGGCGATTTTTTCTCCCGGACGTATGGTGAGGTTTAAATTTTTCAACGCAAGATTGTCCGCGTGCGGATATTTGAAGCTCACATCCCGGAACGCGATGCGCGGCGCGGATTCGAATACGGGCATATCCGATGTTCCGTCTACCACCATCGGCTTCATTTCGAAAAGCTCTTTTGTTTCGCTCATTCGTGTGCACCGTTCATACACCGAGGCATAGGAGTTGCCCAAGTTCGTCATATTGGACACGAACATGTCGAGCGCGCGCATCTGGAATGTGGCGCTGCCCACAGTGACGGCCTGCACCAGCACATCGCGTAAGATAACGAAATAACCAAAGATACTCGCAAAGTCGGTCATGGAGCCGAGAAAAAAACTCCACGTGGTCCATCTCCTCAAATTCCCAAGATCGGCGGCGATATATGCGTCGGCAAATTTTTTGTAGATACTGCCCAAAAATCCATGCGCGCCGGTAATCGTTATTTCCTGCAAGTTGCTCGGCTCGATGAGCGCGCCCATCGCCATATTCGCCCTCCGGCGATTCTCCGTTTCTTTGCGCAACAACTTCCAACTTTCACGCATAAAGTGCCGGTTGGAGAATAATTCAGGCACAATAGATACCACCACGATTGCGATCACGATGGGCATAACCCTTACCACCACCAAAAGCGAGACAATGAGGGAAACCGCCTGAGAGAAAAATGAAATGGCGCGCTCAAAATCAGTTGCGAGCTGCGGAGTAATCTCCCGCGCACGCTGAATCTTGTTTGCCACTTCTGGATTTTCGAGCGTTTGGATACCAAGCGAGGCAATGTGCTGATGGAAGCGCTGCGGCGCGATGTATGAATTTGCTTCGTATAACGCACTCTGCAAATACGAATCAACCGACTGGAGCGCGGATGCGCCGATATTGAACACAAGCATAAGCCCGAGCTGCGGGGCTACATCAAGCGCGCTCCCGCCGGGGGTCATGGCGGCCTTTATGGCGCCGTCGAGCAAGCGCGCCATAATGTACGCGTTTCCGAGGGGAAGAAGCGAACGCGCAATAAGTGAAAGCGAACGCGCAATCGCGATGCCCGGCGTAAGTTTAAAAAAATACAAGAAAAGCCATCGCACGGTGGCCAAAAACTGGCGGAAAGGTAATTTAGTGCTTTGATCTGCCATTGGGCAAGACAAACGCTATCGAACTCTTCGATTATTTTACTCCCGCATCCATGCTTGTCCAGCACGCGGGCTCACGTTGACTCCCCCTTTCCTGCTTGTTACAGTACAGCCATGAATCCCGTTAGAGTTTTACAGGTCTTGATAGCGGGGTTTATATTGAAAGTATAGAAAACGTCGATTCTACAAATAATTAATTTATTAAAACTCACACGGGATGAATCTTATACCTACCGTTATTGAAAAATCGCCGTACGGAGAGCGCGCGTATGATATCTACTCACGCCTCTTAAAGGAACGCATTATTTTCTTAGGCGGACCGATTGATGACAATGTGGCGAACAGCGTTATCGCCCAGCTCCTCTTCCTTGACCACGAGGACGCGAAGAAGGATATTCAATTGTACTTGAACACTCCGGGTGGTTCGGTTTCCGCAGGTCTCGCGATTTACGACACGATGCAACACGTGAAGTCCCCCGTCTCGACCATCTGCGTCGGTATGGCGGCCTCAATGGGCTCGGCACTGCTCGCCGCGGGCGCAAAGGGAAAAAGGTTTGTGCTCCCGAACTCGGAAATCATGCTCCACCAGATAATGGGCGGAGTTGAGGGTCAGGCAAGCGACATCGAAATCAGCGCGAAGCATATCTTGAAGTTAAAGGATCGCTTGAATCACATCATCGCGAAACACACGGGTCAGAAGCTCGACAAGATTGAGAAGGACACGGACCGCGACTACTGGATGACCGCCGAAGAAGCAAAGCAGTACGGCATCGTCGATGAGATAGTAAAGACAAAGAAGTAACACAAAAACACCCCGCACGGGGTGTTTTTATTTCGTTATTTCTTAGGTGGCACAAGGCGCACAACGTACAGATTTTCCTTTTTGAACAGTCTATTTATTATCTCCACAATATCCTGATATGTAAGACTATTCGTAATCTCAACTGCCTCAACGGGCGTAAGAAGCTCTCCCCAATAAATCCAATTTTCGGCTAAAAAATCATTCAGAAAGAGGTCCTCGTTCGTTTCCCTCAACATTCCGTTATTGCTCTGGTCTTTATACTGTTCAAATATTTGAGGAGAAAGGTGTTTTTCTAAGTTGTATATGTTCTCTAACACCACCTCTTCTACTTTGCTTAATTCCGGCGATATTACCTCAATGCAAAACAAAAATGCATCACTATACAGCTTAAAATAAGCGCTGATGTGGTATGCTAATCCTCTTTTTTGGCGCAGCTCCTGCTGTAGCCTTGAGGACTGCCCGAGTACTAAGTATTGCCTTATTATTCTTAAGGCAAATCGTTCTCTACCGCTTATTTTTTCTCCAGGAAAGCAAAACATTATAGACTCTTTCTCGCGCGTCACTTCGATATCCTTTCTTCCTGGATTCTCATGTAGTTGCTTTGCGGCCATATTCACACCCCCTCCACTTTTGAGTGTGCCAAAATATTTATTACAAAGTTCAAGTGCGCATTCCCTCGTAATGCCTCCCGTAATAATTATCGCCGCATTACCGGCAACAAAATGTTTTGAATGATATATTTGTAGCTTCTGCACCGTTGCACTCATCATGTCTTCCATTATTCCCAAGGGGGATTCGGCAAGGGGATGCTTTGCAAAGACTTGACCCATCGATTCTCGCACGAGCCTTGATTCGACATGCGATTCTTTCTGAATTATTTTCTTTTCGTTTTCAAGAATTGCTGCGTCAAAAAGCGGATTTTGCCCGATGTCGGCGATTAACTCCATGAGTTCTTCTGTTCTGCTTTTTACGACTTGAGCAGTAATTCTGATTCTTTCACGACCTGTATGCGCATTCAAAAGCGCCCCCGCTCGATTCGCGATTGCACCCACATCAAAAGATGAGGGCCTCGTTGAAGTTCCCTTCATGAGCATATGCTCGAGAAGATGGGCGTATCCGCGCTCCCCCTCGGTCTCATAGCGCGACCCAGCACGAACCTGAAAAGTAATCGACACAACGTCGGAACACTCATTTTCCGCAATTAGTACCGTTAGTCCGTTGTTTAATTTTTCTTTGAAATACTTGCGCATCTAAATCAGATTAATACATTTTACAAAATAGCGCATTAAAAAGGGGGCTCTATATTCTAGAGCCCCCCCTTGAACCAGCGCTGGAACTGCACTAGTTCGAGTCGCCACCGGGGTTGGAGCCGCCGGTGTCGGCGGTGTCGGCACCGTCGTTGCCCTGCTCCTCGGCGGCCGTGGTGTCCGAGCTCGTGTCGGGTGGCTCGGGCTTCTCTTCCTTCTCGTCGTACGACTGATCGTTGGGACCGCTCATGGTGTTACCCTTCCTTTCTCGCACGGAATTGTGCTGAGCATATATTAAACGCATTTTCTATTTTTGTCAAATTCCTATTGGCTTATCATTCGCTGCCAAAAACACCCCGCACGGGGTGTTTTTATTTTGATTTTAGAAATTCTGCAAAATCTTGAAATTCTTTCTTGAATTTTAGCAGCCGCGATTCGATATCTTCAATGCCTCCCTGCGGAGACTTCAAAGTTATTGGCTTGCCCGATTTTTTGTTCTCAACTACCCCATCAACATATTTTCTCCACGTTTTGAACAATTCCCCTCCATTGTGAAGCCAGAAACTCGCCACTCCATTCGAGATTACTATTTTTACATCCTCCACGACGCTGCGATTTTGGTAAAACTCATCCAGCAATGCCTGAGTTTTTGCTCGTAATGCGTCGTTTTCTTTCGCGAGCAGTCCCCGCTCTTCTGCGTCTACTTCTGCGCTTATGCTCACCCACGAAACGGGCGAGCCGTGGTCTTTATGTCCCTCGCACGACCCGCTTGTGCGAATGCCTCGCACATTAAGTGCTGCGACGACGCTTTCAATATTTTTATCTATTCCGCACCACTCATCTTTTAACTCTTTCATATTATTTCCCCCACTCGCAACCGTACTGACGGCAGGAAATGCCTGCGGCTTCAAACATTCTGCGCGCAGCGACGCATTCCTTCGCGTCGTGGTACTTATCGCTCTCGTACACCACCTCTTTCACGCCGTTCTGAATAATGGTCTTCGCGCACTCATTGCACGGGAAAAGCGTGCAGTAGATTTTGCATCCGTGCGTTGGCTTGTTCGCATTATAAATTGCGTTCTCTTCCGCGTGGCAGACATACGCATACTTTGTGTCGAGGAACCCCCCTTCCCTCTCCCATGGCAACTGGTCCGCCTCAATGCCTCTCGGCCAGCCGTTGTAGCCGAGCCCCACCACAATATTGTTTCCGTCTACCACCAAAGCGCCCGCCTGCGTCGAGGGGTCTTTCGAGCGGTCAGCAATGACGCGCGCGATGCGCATAAAGCACTCGTCCCAGGAAATATGATTCTCGCGCGGTTTCTGCATAATGATTACGAATTTTTCGCCGGCTTCAGAATCACCGTCGCAAATCGCTCCGGCTTCATCAATTCTTTTCTCATTTTTTCCGCGTCGTGGAGCGAAATCGATTTCACAATTCTTCGTTGTTCGGAAAAATACCGCTGTATTCCGCTCAGCGGTTCTTCCTTAATAATTTTTTCAAAAATTATGTCGTACCACTTATCCAGATTCTCTCCGAAGCCCGCATCAATTGAATCAAGGCTAGTCTCGCGGGTATCTTCGAATATTTTCTTATCTTTCGACGTAAGCGGAGTAAATAATGCCTTGCGCATCAATGATTCAACAAGACGCTCCTTCCCGGGCTTTGTCTGTACCGTTGTGTAAAAGTAGGCACCCAACTTTCTATTCCGCATGATGCTGCCGCCCACAGAATATGCGAGACCGCGTTTCTCGCGCACCTCATTCCAAAGACGAGAGCTCCACCCCGACACCAAAAGCGAATTCATGAAATCCTCAACATTATCAATGCGATCACTCACATCATCCGCAATCTTGCATCCCATCATTATTGTTGATTGCTTCCTGCCTTTTAACTCAATAACTCTACGGTTAATCTTCGGAATATCATTAATCTCGTTATCCCACAATGGGCGGATTACTGCGGCCTTATTCTCGGGGATATGCTCAGACATTTCCCGAACAAATGCCGAATGAGACACCTTACCCACGGCTATAGCAACTGTGTTTGAAGGTACGTACCATTTTTCACTTTCTCCGATGAGATGCCCTCTTGTAATGCTCTTTATTCCATCCTCCGTTCCTGTGCTGAATTGACGGATTGGGTTCTGAGAATAGAGCAATTCACGAAGTGCCTGATTCGCCGCCATGCGGTCATCATCCCTATTCCGCGCAGCCTCAAGAAGCACTGTTCCCTTTTCTTTTTTTAACTCTGCCACAGGAAATGTGGAATTCGAGTACATGTCGGCAATAATGTCACAGAGTAAGTGCAATTTTCTATGTATCGCCACCCCCCAATATTCTGTTTGCATTCTTGAGGTCGTCGCGTTGGAATTCAATAAATTTCGATTCTGAAAATCCCGAATCTGAGTCGCATTCCTCTTTTTCGTTCCCTTGAACGCCATATGCTCAAAAAAATGGAAAAGGCCTTGCTTATCTATGGGGTCGTATGCGGAACCCACGAGAGCGGAAAGGCTCACGAGCACCCTCGTCTGCGTGGGAATGGAACACGAAATCATCCTCAGACCGTCATGACGAATTGTTTCTTGGATTTTCATGAGATTATCTCGATTATAGCCCCCGCGGATTGGTATAGCAAAACGTGGTTCTCGTTGAAGAGAGCGTTTCTCCCGTGCTACTATGAACCCATATGAACTTGGGCAACGCACCGAAAGTAAGCACGAACAAGGCGGCGATTGAAGAGCTTTTGACGAGAAGCGTGGATATGGTTTATCCGACAAAAGAGGCGCTCGAAAAGGTACTTCTTTCGGGAACGCGCATCCGCCTTTATCTCGGCATCGACCCCACGAGCCCGCACC
>JAKAHO010000036.1 GCA_021814835.1 bacterium | reverse complement strand
CCCTGAGGTATACTATTCATATGAAGCTTACATTTCACGGAGGCGCGCAGTCGGTTACGGGTTCGAATTATATGCTTGAGTCCGAGGGCAAGAAAATTCTCATTGATTGCGGACTTTTTCAGGGCGCAAGTTTCAGTGAAATGAAGAATTATGACAAGTTCGAGTACGACCCGAAATCTATTTTGGCGGTATTTGTGACGCATGCGCACATCGACCACATCGGCCGCATTCCTCAGCTCCACAGACTTGGCTTTGAGGGGCGCATTGTTTCAACGGAGCCCACGCGCGATTTTGCAGAAGCGTTGCTGCTTGATGCGGAACACACCATGCGCGAGGAGGCGGAGCGTCACCGCAAGGCGCCTTTGTATACGATTGAGGACGTGAACCATGCTATGAAGTTGTGGGAAGGCGTTCCGTATCACCGAAAGCTGAACGTAGGGCCTTTTGAAATAGAGTTTTATGATGCGGGCCACGTGCTCGGCTCGTCGTCTATCGTTGTTTCGGTTGAGGGAAAGCGCATTGTGTTCTCAGGAGACCTCGGCAACACGCCAGCCCCCTTTATTCACCCCACCGAACAGATTCCCGATGTGGATTACGCGCTCATTGAATCCACTTATGGCGACAGACTTCATGAGCGGCTCGATGAGCGCCAGAATTTGCTTGAGGACGTCATTGAGGAAACGGTGAAGGCAGGCGGCACGCTTATGATTCCCGCGTTCGCGCTTGAGCGCACACAGGAACTTCTTTTTGAAATCAGCGACCTCGTGAAAGAAGGAAAGATTCCGCAAGCGCCCGTCTTTGTCGATAGTCCGCTCGCGATTAAACTTACTGCCGTCTATCAGAAGTATTCGACGAATGAGATGTATTTCAGCGAAGAGGCGATTGTGCGCTTCAAGAGGGGAAGCGCGATGTTTAATTTTCCTGGACTCACGATGTCGCTTACTGTTGAGCAGTCGAAGGCAATCAACAACGTTGAGCCGCCCAAGGTGGTGATTGCGGGTTCGGGTATGTCGCAGGGCGGACGCATTCTCCATCACGAGAGCCGTTATCTTTCAGATCCGCACAGCGCGATTCTTTTTGTCGGCTACCAGTCGGTAAATTCATTAGGTAGGCGTATCATGCAGGGCGATAAAATCGTTCGCGTGCTTGGCGAAGATGTGCCCGTCCGCTGCAAGGTCCACTCCATCAGCGGTTATTCCGCACACGCCGACCAGAACCAGCTCCTCCAGTGGCTCGAGCCTATGCGCGAAAACGTAAAGCGCGTGTTCGTGGTGCAGGGAGAAGAGGGGAGTTCTGAAGCGTTTGCGCGGCGCGCGATAGACTCTCTCGCAATCGAGGCAGAAGTGCCCGCTCCCGGAAGCACGGTGGTGTTATAATTAAAAACACATGGCAATACGCAAAAAAAATAACGGAAATATTGAGACGGACAAGGATTTTGAGAGCCATATTCATAAGCTGAAGTACAAGATTTGCGTGTCGGGCGCCGCAGAAACGGGTCATTGCGCGAAAGATGCATTTGAGAAGGCGGAGGCAATCGGGCGCGAGGTCGCGAAGCGCGATTTAGTGCTCGTGACGGGCGCTACGACCGGTATTCCGTACTGGTCCGCGAAGGGCGCGAAGATGGCGGGCGGGCTCGTTATCGGTTTGTCGCCTGCAGCATCGCGCATTGCGCACGTGAAGTCGTATAAACTTCCCGTGGACTACCACGACCTTATCATTTATACGGGGTTTGAGTATGCGGGCAGAAACCTGCTTCTTACCCGTTCGTCGGACGCCATCATCACGATTTGCGGACGCGTGGGCACGCTGAACGAGTTCACTATCGGATTTGAAGACGGCAAGCCGATGGGCGTTCTTGAGGGAACGGGAGGCACCGCGGACTATATCCGCGAACTTCTTGAGAAGTCGCACCGCGGCATGGGGAATGTGGTGTTTTCAAATGATCCTGCAGAACTCGTTGATAAGGTGGTTGCGCTCATCCGCGAAACCGAGCTGAAGACGGGCGACCGCGTGTTTTAGGAGGTTGTCTAAAATTATCCTTTCTATGAAATTATTTCATTTTTCACCACAGCTGCGTTACTCCTCCTCAAAATACCCTCCGGGTATTCTGTCGTCGTCGCGTCTTGCTGCGGCAGAAAACGAACTAATTTCATAACGAAAAATAATTTTTAGACAACCTCTTACATGAAAAAAGTAAAGAAAACAAAACCGAAGAAGAAGGCAGTAAAGAAAACCGTGAAGGCGAAGAAGCGTCCCGCACCGAAGAAAAAAGTTGTAGTAAAGGTGAAGGAGTCAAAACCCATCGGCACGGTGACGCATTATTTTGGCGGTATTAAGGTGGCGATTATTAAATTTAAAAAGCCCGTGAAAGTGGGAGTGAATATCCGCATTTCGGGCGCTACCACCGATTTCACGCAAAAAATTGCTTCCATGCAGTTCAATCACGAGCAGATAAGCATAGCGAAGAAAGGAAAGAGCGTGGGAATCAAAGTCAGCAAGAGAGTGAGGGAGGGTGATGCAATACGTGAAGAGAAGTAGCAGCTGTGAAATTGCTCTATTTTTCACCACGGCTGCGTTGCCCCTCCTCAAAATACTCTCCGAGTATTCTGTCGTCGTCGCGCCTTGCTGCACTGAAAAATAAAGTAATTTCATAACGAAAGGTACTTTAAGGATAATCCCTTCATGAATTCATATTTTTGGTTTGCAACAGCAATGCTCGCGGGCACCATTATGGGCGCGGGCATTTTTTCTCTTCCGTTTGTTGTGAGCTCGGTGGGGGTCTCGGTTGGTTATTTCTATCTCGCGTTGTTTGCGGGAGTATACTGCGCGCTCCACTTAATGTATGCGCATATTTTGAGCGATGAGCATGGGAAGCATGATCTGCCGCATGTGGTGGAAGAGTATCTTGGTCCGACTGCGGGGCGCGTTGCCTCATTTACTGTACTTGCCGAGCTTTTATTCGTGCTTACTGCGTATCTCGCGCTCTCTCCCTCATTTTTTGCAATAATGCTGGGCGCTTCGCACCCGCTTGCGGTTCTGCTCTTTTGGGCCGTGAGCTCTGCATTTATTTTCGTGAGTTTGCGCACATTGGGGCTTGCCGACATTGTCGGCGTTGCAATACTTATGTGCGTTGTTGCAATGGTATATCTTTTCAGCATTGGCCACGCGTCTCTTGTAGAGAGTATGCGCACTGTCTCATGGGGCGTATATTTACTGCCCTTCGGACCGCTCTTGTTCGCGATGAGTGGGAGGCCCGCGATATTTAAGGTAGTAGAGGAGTGGAGGGTGTCTCATGCGGCACGCAAACCCTTCTCGCTCTATACGGCTGTGGCGCTCGGCACGCTTATCCCCGCCGCAATTTATGCGCTGTTTGTTTTTTCTGTTATCGCGCTTTCGGGTGCGCCGTCATCCGATGCGCTTTCGGGGCTTGTGGGCGTTTTGCCTCGCGTTGTATTTTTCGCATTGGGACTCATGGGTATTGTTGCGATATGGAAATCGTATTTTATGATTGGCGCGAATATCCGCGATATATTGCAACGGGATATGAGTATCTCAGCAATCGAGAGTGCAGTGATTGTGCTTGTGGCGCCGCTTCTCATATACACACTTGGCGCCCGCGAGTTTCTCCCGCTTATCGGTTTTGTGGGTGGAGTGTTTCTTGCACTTGAGGGAATCTTCATTGTCGCCATATGGCGAAAAAAGTATGCGCGCCACCCCTTACGGCGTGTTTCCGCTGTGCTCTTTGCAGTTTTCGCGCTTGCGATTTTGTACGAACTCGTTCATATTCTTTCATAATGGAGAGAGCGTACCGATATGCAGTGCTCGCGTTTGTGTTTGCGCTGCCTTTCGGCACCAAAAAATTTATTTTTGCGCTGATCCCGCAGATGTACGAGTACGTCCGTGAATTTTCGTCGCTTCTCCTTTACGCGACAGACATTCTTGCGCTGATCCTTATTGCACTCGCGTTTATGTACGCCGGAAGGCGAGCCTTACGGACAGCGCTTGTGAAGTGGTACAGTGTTCTTGGATTGCTTGCCTGCGCCTCGCTTTTCTTTGCGCTCAATTTTGCATACTCGCTCTACGTTGCGATGGGTTTTATTCTCGCGCTCCTCGTTTCGCTTGCGGTGATGACCGCAATGCAAGGGGGCGCGGTGAATGTCCGCGACATATTCAAGGTGCTTGCCGCGTCTGCGACGCTTCAGGCGGTTATTGCAATCGCGCAATTTTATTATCAGAAAAGCGTGGGACTGTGGATTCTCGGCGAGTCCGTCATTACCGCCACGACTCCTGGGGTGGCGCGCGTTGATATCGGCGGGGTCAATTTTTTGCGCGCGTACGGCACGCTTCCTCACGCAAATATTCTCGCGGGTTTCCTTGTGATGGGGCTCATTGCGTGCGCGTATCTCTATCTCACCGCTCCCCGCAGACACCCTATTATGCACGCGGGTTCGGCAGTGGCATTTTTTACGATTCTTTCTGCGCTCGTCTTCACTTTTTCCCGTTCGGGATGGATTGTTGCCGCGCTCGCTATTTTTGCAATCGGTGTTTACGCGGTTTGGAATAAGGAGCTTCGCGCAAGCGCCAAAGAATTTATTGCAGTTACACTCGTTTCTCTTGCCGCGCTCTCATTGGTGCTTGGATCTGCGGTTGTCTCGCGCGCAGGGTTCGCGAAGGGCGAGTTCTCGGTTGATCACCGCATCTATTACAACGAGATGGGCCTTACGCTTATCGCGCAGCATCCGCTTGGCGTCGGTATCGGTAATGAGGTCTTACAAGCTGCGCGGGAGGGATTATTCGCCGCGAAAGGTCTTACGCAGGTCTGGCTGTGGCAGCCCGTGCATAATATCTACATTCTTATTGCGTCCGAGCTCGGCATTGCGGGGCTTGCGGTGTTTTTCCTTATGGCTTTCGTTGTCTTCCGCCGCATCAACTTCACATCGCCCGATGCGGTGTTTGCGGGGCTGCTTGTAACATCACTTTTGTTATTCGGTTTCGTTGACCACTTCCCGTGGGATTTGCACGCGGGGCGCTTGATGTTTTGGGTGGCATTCGGAATAATGGGGGCAGTGACGCTGAAGCCCTCATCGTCCAATGGATAAGACGCTAGCCTCCGAAGCCGGAAATTGAGGTTCGACTCCTCATGAGGGCACCAAGAAAAAAATAACCCGAATG
>JAKAHO010000005.1 GCA_021814835.1 bacterium | reverse complement strand
GTATTACTAACTCGTTCGCCACTAGTATTCACTTGATGTAATCGCATGAATACCCGTTCGACTTGCATGCCTTATCCACGCCGCCAGCGTTCATCCTGGACCAGGATCAAATCCTCAAAAAAGAAGTTAGTGAACAAAGAGGTTTACGCGCATGACGACAGATGCATTCCGTCTTCATGCGCATATAGTTCTTCATTTCTATGCTTCGATTGGGACAACTAAAAAAATCCTTAATCTCTCTTTCTTACTAACCAAACAATTTGGTCGCACTTACAATGAATATTAAGCTTTCAAATAACGCTTTCCTCTATTGAAGGAAAGTCATTCCATTATATGGATAACGCAAAGTATGTCAACCCCGTAGTAAGGAACGCCTACTACGGGGTCAATACCATATAAAGGAGGGGGTAAAAGTGGATAACCCGCATAAACAAAAGCCCCGTGGCGGGCCTTTTGCCTCATTATTGACCAAATAAAGTCGGTGGGATTTGTTTGATAAGCTTCCCCATATCAATTTCTGAAAAAACTCTTTGAGTGTCCGTTTTACCAAACATCATCATTAATGGTTTTGTTGATTTATTCGCGTCTTCAATATCCTGTATAGAAAAGCCAATATATTCAATTTTTTTCTTTGTTCTGTTGCGTACCCAATCTATAGCGGGAACCAAATCAGAATCAGAACTTACAAGAATCGCCGTATCATATTTATCATCTATGGCGCCAACAATAAGATCTGTGGCAATTTTTACATCAATTCCCTTTTCCCTCATTCTCTCCGCCTGTATTTTTTCTATACCCAAACTGTTCAATCTTTGATAATCAACCACGCGATTATCAATTACCAACTCTTCTATTCTCGTTCTTAACTTGCTAGTTTTTATATCCCAACCTTCCTTTTTCAGGGTCGTAAATAATTTTGTTTGTTCAGACATTAATTTTTTACTCTGCGCATCACCCTCTTTTTCACGAACCGAACCCTTATAAAAACGCTTGCAGTTTTCACCAACAACGCGTCCGTCGACAAGAAGGTTTACAAATGCACTAAAATCAAACTCATTTTCCCTAATGTTAAGCTTCTTTATAACTAGGTGATAAAAGTTGCCACCATCTACATATATAGAAATCCTCTCTGTCTTTTCCATGGATAGATTATACCCCAAAAAGAAACCCGCACACTCTTACGAGGCGCGGGCGACTTATGGATTCAGTATACCCAAGAACAACAAAAGAGCAATAGGGCTGTGGACAACCTAATTTTCGTATAAGGCATCAATCATATTCAACACTATCTCCGAATCACCGTCTTTATAATAATTCAGTTGGTAAGCGTCTAAATTATAGCGCTCCCTCATAAAATTGGTCATAAAGCTAATTGAATACAAATCTTTAAGATTGGGGAATTCGTCGTATATATCATCCGTAATATGAATATCGCCATTTTTATGCACCACTAATCTGGCAAATGAGTTAGTTTCAGATGCGGAATCTCCATCAGTATTTCCTGGAGATTTATAAAAAACATAATTAGTACAAATAAAGGGTGTGATTATTTTTTCAACTCGGACATCATCTTCGATGGCAATTATTGCTTCCAATATTTCCTGAAGATTCTTATTCTTCGCCAATTTTTTCATATACAAAGGGGTGCGCCTATATCAATCGTAGCAAAACGCTATAATAAAAGTAATGATGCCTCAATTGGTCATATTCGACCTCGACGGAACACTGACGGAAAGCAGGATGCCGATGGACGATGAAATGGGCGAACTTCTGCAAGAACTTCTCGAACAAACGGATGTTGCGGTCATCTCGGGCGGCGCGCTCGAACGGTACAAGACGCAGTTCCTTGAAGTGTTAAACCACAGGCCCGTGAATATGAACAATCTCTATCTCGCGCCCTTGAGCGGCAGTTCGCTCTACACATTTACAAACGGCGACTGGTCCCCCGTTTATAAGGAAACGATGACTGCGGAGCAAAAAAAGAAAATTTTAGATGCCTTCCCGCTCGCCTACAAAGACATTGGTTTTGTTCCCGAGCCGAACCCCGTCGGAAAACTCATCGACGACCGCGATGGACAGGTTACCTTCTCGGGACTCGGTTGTGATGCGCCAATCGCACAAAAAAAGCATTGGGATCCGGACCGCAAAAAAAGAATGGATCTGAAGGACGCTCTCAAAAAATATCTTCCTGATTTTGAAATCAGCGTCGGCGGTACCACCTCAATCGACATAAGCCGCAAAGGCATCGACAAAGCATACGGCGTTGCAAAACTTTCCGAATATCTTTCTATCCCCCGCGAAGAAATTACATTTTTTGGCGACGCAATTGTAGAGGGCGGAAATGATTATGCGGCCGTAGGAACAGGCGTTATCGCTCAGCTCGTTGACGGGCCGGAAGACACAAAAAAATATGTCCGCGAGCTTCTCTCACATCCACGATAACTTACTTATATTCGCCTTTTATTTTCGCGTAGTAATCCAAAAGGTTTTTAAAATACTAATCGCTCATCTTCCATAATTTTATATTTTACTAAACAACAGAAACATCGCATAATACTTGTACATGGTATACAAAATTGAAACAATCCCCCGCCAAAAACTGGATGAAATCTATGAAAAATCGATTGAGGAATATATTGATTTTTTCCAATTTAATTGGAAATATAATCGTCCTAAAATATTTTTAATTCCTGATAGAAAGACGATGGATTTATTTGCGGGACATAAGACAGAAAGTTGGGTTGTCGGGTGGGCGAGAAAGGGAAATGTGTATCTGCTAGACGACCAAAATTATGAAAAAGAAAGTAATCACAAATATTCTGACGAAGAATATTTTGCATTAGCAAAACACGAACTTGCACACTGTTTTTCTGATGTAGTTTCTAACTCTAGTGGCAAACCTGTCTGGCTTCTAGAGGGAATCTCTATATTTTTGTCAGGTCAATACAAGGTTAAACCGAAACCAAAAGTATTTACCGCATTTATTGATTTTTTTGAAAATGGTGGAAGTGAAGTCTATAAAGAGTCTGGTTTCGCGGTAATGTTTTTAGTTGAGAAATATGGGAAAGAAAAACTTATATCTCTATTGAAGGGAACAAAAGAAATAAAGACAAAAGAAGATTTTGCCAAGTTATTTAAGTCTATTTACGAATTTGAATTATCGTACGAGAATTTCGAAATAATTTAAGAATGAAATTTAAAAAGCCCCCACATTGTGGGGGCTGTACATCTACTACTCGTCCGACAGCGGGATGGTTTCGTCGCAGTTGCACGGTGCGCTGTAGCACTTGTCGCAACCGTCGCAATCATCGCAACTGTCTACGCTGATTGCCACCACCTCGTTCTCCGGCTTCTCAACGATGGAGAGGATCTGGGGGTCCATGGCATTACCTCCTTTCAGTGCAACGAGTTGGGCATCTAAACAACTGCACAAATGATACCTCTTCGTACTAGACCAAGCAAGAACTTGCGCACGCTGTCCGACTTGGAAGAAAAACGGGTTGCCACCGAATCAACCGTGAAAACATCCTCCTGCAAGAGACTTTGAAGAATCCGCAATCCATCCTCATTGATGAATGCAGACCCTGCAGACGTGATAACGGTGGCTCCGAAATTCTCCTTTCGTATTTTGAGTGGCTTGTTGAGGCGGAACTTCTCTTGCGCAGGTGGGGCGTGCTCATGCTTAGGTCCGATTGAGTACAAAACATCCTCGGGCCCCGACATGAACGGGTCCTTTCCACGAATGTTGCCGCGGTGCTTCGCCTCCATTCTGCACCCGCCAGTGCATCGCTCTAGGAACTTACAAGTATTGCACTCATCGGGGACATACCGGCCGTCTCGCCAATCGTCCATTCGCGCCCAAATATCATTGAATGGCTCGCGAAAGACATTGCCATAGACCATGTCGGCATGAGAGCACGGCCGCACATCACCAGTCGGACTGATGGTGCACGCCGTAACGCCCGCACTACAACTTCTGCGTGCGAATGCTTCAAATTTCGCAGTATCCCCAATGAGGCACAAGGGATAGCATTCCAGAATGTCCACCGCCATCCCAAGGCTAGCCTTAATCTGAGTCAGTTCTTCCAGGCTTGCCCGAAGCTCGTCTCTCGACAATAGATATTGGTCGAAATTGCGAGCATTCAAGGATGGGGACGCCTTTGTCGCACAAAAGGCCGAAACACCGATTCCCCTCAGAAACTCAGCCGTCTCACGGAGATACCTATAGTTCAGCTTGGTGAGAACCATGTTCGAACTGATTCGAAACCCATAGCTCTTCGCAAGCTTGATTCCCTTGATGGTATCTTCCCACGCACCCCTGCGACCCGCAATCGAGTCATGAACGTCTTCCCGACTGCAAAGAACGGATACGAGCAAACCCTTCAGTCCGCTCGCCTTGAGCGCGATGGCAATCTCATCGGTAAGCAATGTAAGGTTTGTGTTCAACCCCACGCTCGCGCCCGCGTCCATCAACTTCTTGATGGCGGCAGGCAGAATTCTCCAGTGAAGCAGCGGCTCTCCACCAGTCAGAGTGACCGAGGCGGCCTTCATCTCGATAATCAACTCAACAATCGAGTTGAGCTTCACCTCATCAAGGCGCGACGCGCACCGCCTTTCAGACTCATCACGCCAGTGATTGTAGCAATGCATGCAATTGAGATTGCACGCCTCGGTAATTTCAACCTGGACGGACATGGGGCCACTCAACGTGCGATATCTCATGACCAATCTCCTCTGTTAAGGGTTGGGAAAGTTCTGAATATATTAAACAATAATAATTAATATTGCGCAAGACATCGCTCGGCTTCTATCGCGAACATCGGCACAAAATGTATACTTATACATATGGATCCCGTTAGAAGTCTTAATGTGAAAAATAACAATATATTACGAACATGAAAACAAGAAACAATAGTCGAATAAGCACAAACATATACTTCTAACGGGATGGAGCCAATCATCGACATCCGACCGTGGGGACAGTTCAAGCAGTATACGCTGAACGAAAAGACCACAGTTAAAATTATCTCGGTTAAGGCAGGCGAGGCGCTTAGTCTGCAATATCACACGAAAAGGAAGGAGCTCTGGGTGGTACTCTCAGGAAGCGGCACCATGCAAATCGGCGACAAAACAATTTCCGCAAAGAAAGGGAATGAATTTGTCGTTGAACCGGGCGTACATCACCGTATCTCGGGAGGTGCAGACCAACTTGAGTTTCTGGAAATCGCATTCGGCGATTTTGACGAAAATGATATTGTCCGCCTTGAGGACAAATATGGTCGAATATCAAAATAACAAATATTTATTACCACAATACTATGTGTGAAAAATGTGAAATGGGAAAAGACGAGGGAAAGTGCGAGCACTGCGGAGGAATGCACGGAGGTAGGTGGGGTGGAAAGTGGATGATGATGAAGCACCACGGAGGCAAAAGCGGCGGCCTCTACGGTATCGCTTTCCTCGGCGCGGCCTTCTACTACATCGGCCAAGCAACAACGTTCTGGATGGGAGTCGTCGGCTTCGGCAAGGCGCTCGTCTGGCCTGCAATGCTTATCTACAAAGCATTCACTCTCCTCGGAATGTAACAATAAAAACGCCCCACAAGGGGTGTTTTTTTGTTTCCAGCGTTATGCCTTCCGCTCACCTTTATCACACGAACACACGCGTCAATTTCCCCAGCGAGGAAATTGCGCTCGCCCTCAACCTCGCTCTCTCGCTCCGCTCGAACCCTGCCCGCTCGGTTTCCGCACGGTGTTCTTAGTGATAAAGCTTCGCTAATTATTTTTCTTATCTGTGGATACCATTTTAGAAAATATTAATTGTGGCAATTTTTGAACATACCAATAAAAACACAAACTAAAAATCAATGAAAGAACTAGGTGCGCCTGTAGTGTTAGAAAATAATTAAAAAAACAAAGTAATGGGTGAAAGGTTAATAAAAATAAATTTATCATTAATAATTTCCTCAATACATCAATATTTTTTATTTTCTTTTCAAATTGCTCAATATTATTTCTATGCGAATCATTTTTTGAGAATACTTGACCAAGCGATATAACCTCTGGAATTCCCAAATACATTTTTACTTCCAATTGTTCCTTTTCTATCATTCCTGCATTATTCACTGCAAGAGAAAATTTTAGCCTATTAAACAAATCGAGTATCTGCCTATCAGCTTCAATGAATAGGTACGTGTAAATTAACCAAACCAAACTGATTGAGGTAATAAATGGAATATCCATACCTATTTAAAAATGTATGACGCTGGCAAAATCCGCCCCAATGACTCAAAATTTCCCGATTTATTCCATGTGGGTATGCCAAAATAACAATCATTAGTTTCATCAATGGCTAGTCCACCCGAATTACCGCTATCGATTTTAGCTGATGTTGTGTAGTAAATTCCATCTTTTCCAGAAATAACACCTTCTGTGGCCGTTACTTCTATCGGGTTTTGACTATACAGCCTGCTTAATGAAATTGGAGTGCCATAAACCGGATAGCCAAGTATCAAAATATGATCACCAACATTCGGGGCGTTCTTGCACAAATACGAATCGCTTCTTGCACGATTGCTGATGGAGGAAATTCCTTCTTTTGCGTGAATATCGTTCTGAGAATACATGGACAAATTTAGATAGGCGACATCATACCCGCCAGAATCATGGGTTATACTTTGCGGGCTTACAGTATAAGTTGATGCACCAGTTTGATCTGGGAATTTAATCCAACACGAATTCAAATCATTTCGCGAATTACTAACAACATGACTATTAGTTATCACCTGCGGCACCCCGTTTAAGCTCACCAACAAACCAGAACCAGAAACTTCGCGATAACTATAATCTCCTAAATAGCCATATTGGCAAAAAACCAATGCGGTTGTCTTTCGCCATTCTTGGACTATATCGGAAAGATTCGTTTGTTTTCTTTCAGTTCTTGTCTGTTGCGTTTTTAATCCCTCAATCTCACTTTTTAAAGCGTTTATTTCCTCTTGTTGAGAATTTGAAATGCTTTGATCGCTTTGAATTTTTGAGCCATCTGAATTCTTATCGAGTAACAAATATCCACCTATTAAAAGCAGAATTATTATTGAAGAATAAATTAATGTTTGATTGTTTGCAGAATTCTTTGAATCCATTTTAATAAAACAAATAACTAGTAACTTATTAGTAAAATTATCCTACTTATTCCACACTCTCGCAACTCATTAAACGGGCCCTTGCCCTAACGGCAAATATGGCCCGTTCTGCCCTCCTCCCACCCTCCTAATTTCAGCAAACAAAACAATTTCCTAAAACCCAAACGCCTGCCTACGGCAGGCAAGGAAGCGCAACTCCCTCTGCCCAACCTCCCCACCCCACGGCATTCCGTGTAACTTTTTTGGAACATCTCGGAGCCATTTTGGCTTGGCTCCCGCTTCTAGCGGGACAAAATGGCGAGAGCGAAGAAGCGCTTACCGCAGGAGTAAGCGCATTCTGTTTCCAAAAAAGTTGTACAGAATGCCTTCTTATCTTTTCTTACTCTCTTCAGTCAGTCTCCTCAAAATTTCTGACACTTTCATTGAAGCAACGCCCGTCACCTTATCTGCGCCACCATAATACACATACAATTTTCCGCCGATAACTACCGCACCATTTGAGAACACCACATTCGGCACAATGCCGAATTTTTCAAACGGCATCATCGGCTCGAAAATAGGATCGCGCGTGCGCACAATAACTTTCGAGGGGTCGCGGGGGTCAAGAAGCGCGGCACGCAAATGATAATGATGGTCCGCTTTCTTCGAGATGCCGTGATAGATGAGCAACCAGCCCTCTTCCGTTTCGATAGGAGGTCCCGCAATGCCGATTTTCTGGCTGTCGCGCTCGCCCGTCCGCGGATTCATTAAAATCTTTCCTTTGAGCCAATAATTATTCGGCGACTCATCGCCGAACTTTAGAGTCTCGACATAATCTATCCAGATACTTGAGCCAAGGCGGTGGAGAATCGCGTATTTTCCGTTAATCTTTTTCGGAAATATCGCCGCGTCCTTATCATCGACGCCAGGCGGTGAAATAAGTTTCGGCGTTGCCCAGTTCCAATTGCGCTTCAAGAAATCGGCTTGTGAAATCGTCGTAAGCGCGACGCGCGGAGGATTTGCGCCGTCATATGCCGTATAGAGCATATATAACGTATCGCCGATTTTAGTGATGCGCGAGTCCTCGCAGCCCGAACCGACGCCGGGCGATGACTTCTTCTCAAAATTTTCGCGCGGTGAATAGACCGGCTCAGGAAAACGCTCCGCAATCGTAATGCCGTCAGTGCTCGATGCGTACCCAAGGACCGAGGTGTTTTCCTCCGACATCGCGCGGTACAAAAGGTGCACCTTCTTATTGAGGTAAATTGCCGCAGTATTGAACACCGCCTTGCTCTCCCACGCGTGGCTCGGCTCAGGCAATAATATCGGATTCTTTTTTGCGCGCTCCAAGCTCAACATCTCAATGCGCGTCTTCATGAGCTCCTTCATAAGTTCGCTCATCTTCCCTTCGGCGAGACAGCACACCGTATCCGCGCCGCCGTAATACAAGTGGAGCGAGTTCCCCCGCACCATAGCGCCCGACGGAAACGCAACATTCCCCACCATGCCGAATTTTTCGTATGAGGCGAGCGGGATAAGGAGCGGATTCTCGGTGCGCGCGATAACCTTCGTCGGATTATTCAAATCAAGGAGCACCGCTTCAACGCCGAATGTGGCGGGAGGCGTGAAATAATTTCTGATATACGAATACACAATAAGCCAGCCGTGCTTCGTTTTGATGGGCGCCGCGCCCACCTCAACCTGGTCGTTCAATGAACGCTCAAGCGGCAAGGCATGCGCGAACATATTTGAATACCACTCGGACCAGTATTCGGGCGACCACATCTGCTCAATCTTATCGAACTGTGCGACGCACATTCTCGCAGGTCTGCGGTCGGTATTTACCGTAAGTATTGCCGTATACTTCCCGTTTATTTTTTCGGGAAACAGCGCCATGCCCTTTGCGTTGAATGGCGTTATGGAGTGCTTCTCGATAATCTTCTTAAAATCTTTTGTAATCGCGAGACCCACCTTTATGCCATCCGCGTTAAAAGGAAACTGCGAGAGAGCAGTATAAAAAATGTAGTACGAAGTGCCGAGCTTCGTAACGCGCGGGTCCTCACAGCCGAACCGCTCCCACTCAAACTCCGGCCGTATAAGTTGCCTCCGTTGTGAAAAATGCACGCCGTCAGTACTGGTCGCACACCCTATCGAAGAGGTGTCGGTCGTCGACACCGCACGGTATACCAAATGTATTTTCCCCGACCTCACCGCAGGAGAACAGTTGAAGACGGCTTTCTTTTCCCATTCATTTTCTTCCGAAGGAAGAAGGATGGGATTTTCGTCGGAGCGTTTAAATGCAAACATGTTTTATTTCAGATTCACTATTTTTTCTTCGTCGCCTTCCCCTTCTTCGCGCTCAGATGCGCCCTCCCTGTTCTCGCGAGTTCGTCGAGGAACGTATCAAGGTCAACCGATGCCGCACACACGACCGTATCCGCACCTCCATAATACACAATGAGTTGTCCATCCTTAATGACCGCGCCGCAACTATAAATAACGCCTGCCTTAAACCCTTCATTTTCGTAATACTCATCGGGCTCAAGCACAGGAGTCACCGAGCGGTATAAAATATTTGTCGGATTCTTTTCGTCGAGAATCATCGCGCCGAGTTTGTAGCGGTTCGGGTCATTCGAATCCATCGCGTGGTACAGCACAAGCCAACCGTATTTTGTTTTCAATGGAGCAGGCCCCGCACCGCGCACCCAATTATCCCACGATTTTTTGTACGGCGCCTTGCTCTTATACGCGCTCTTCACAAACGTCTCTCCGTCGAAATCATCAAGACTGTCTACATAATCGATAGCAATCTCAGGCGAGATGCTGTGCAATATCGCGTACTGCCCATTTATTTTTTCGGGAAAAATAACCCAATTTTTATTGATGTGTCCGGGCTCTGAAATAAATACAGGCTTCTTCCACGTCCATTTTTTATTCTGTAAATCCTGAAGCGCGATTGACGTAAGCGCGATACGCACCGAATTCCAACTGTCGAACGCGGTGTAGGTCATATACACGCGGTCGTCTATTAATGTGAGGCGCGGGTCCTCGCATCCTCCGTTCCATCCCCCGCCGGAACAATACAACACCGTCGGTATATGCATATCATCCTTCGCCTTCTGAAAGGTAACCGCCCGCACATACACGGGGTGCGCGACGCGCTCATCAATACCGAGTCCATCGCTTGATGATGTATACCCGATAACCGATGAGTCATCGTCGCCTATCGCACGATACACGAGGTGAACCTTGCTGCCGTCAAAAACGGCAGAAGGATTAAATGTCGCTTTCGATTCCCACGCGTTACCGGCATTCGGCACCACTATCGGATTGCCGTCATAACGGTTGAGTTGTAAATCAGCCGAATAAATGGCGCGAGACCGCGCGCCTTTACGGACAACGCTTTTTTTTACACGCACAACTTTTTTACGCGGTGCGTTCGGCTTTTTCTTCGCGAGAGATTTGCTCTTTTTTCGTATTATTTTTTTAATACTCACAACGCGTGCCATTAAAATAATTGCAGTTCTTCGAACTGTTGATAAGATAATTATATCACACGAGAAATACAAAAACCCCGCTCAAGGCGGGGGTTTTTGCTATTTCTGTTTTCGTGTAAATCCGTGATGGAACCACACTTTGCCGTGGCGATATTTATCACGAATCATGAGAATAATGAGGTAGAGCAATACAATTATCGTACCAAGCGTAAGAAGACCTCCGTACGAATCAAGTCCGCTCGCAAAAAGAATATTTGCGAACTGAAACTTCTTGTCGCCCAACTTACCTATTAACGTGCTGTCATTCTGAGGACCGCCCTCGATAGCATGCGCGCTTGCAAGCGAGTTCTTTTCAAGAATATTGATAGTGCCGGCACCTACGTCATTCGCGACAAAGGTAAGCGTCGCAAAGTGTTTCGGCGTTGAATATCCCGATGAGAAATGGGCAGTCTTCGAAATGAGTCCTTTCACGGGGTCTTCGTTATCAAGTCCCGCGCCATACTCAGGCACCCAATCCTGGCCATACTCGACTTTCTCGAGTTTCAACCAATCCGAGGGGTACGAAAGATCCACATGTGCGCGATACGTCTGTCCGCTCGGATTTGCGGTGAGCACTACCACTATGCGCTTATCGTATCCAACAGTGAGTTCATTCGGCGCAATAGTAATACGCGCGTCGGCTCCTGAAACATAGCGAATCTCGCGAATAACATTTTGAATGACCTGAACAGGGGTATCAAGCAATATCGAACTCGTCGCAAACGCTTCAGTCGAAGTACTCGGCGTCCGATATTTCATATATACGGTCTTCATTCCGTTGCCGTTCGTGAGACCCCAGCGCGTCGTCGACGCAGTAGGCTCCCAGAATGAGCCCGCAAAATCAGAAGTATTCGCAATCATCATCTCCGCATAATCTTTTGCGGAAATCGTAAGCGTCACAAGCGGGCTGTCAGTTTTTGCCGCACCGTCGTTGATGACGAAGCTCGGCTTCGCAAGCACCACGGGCACGACAGGACCAACGCCGCCGCCTCCTGTGTTAATAAATATCCCAACTCTTCCGTCAACGCTTCCGCCGCCGCTGCCTCCGCCTCCACCTCCGCCGGTGTTACCGCCACCGGTACTCGCGGGAGCAAGCGTCGTTCCGGGGATGTACATGGCAACTGAGGGGTTGGAACCGCTCAAAAGCTTGATGCCGAAATAATATGTCGTCGAATTCGAGAGGCCGGACACAAGCTTGTTCTGGCGCGTACTCGCAATCGGCAACGGCATCGCAGACACGAATATACCGCTTGAAAAATTCGCATCCGTGAGCGTTGAGGTGGAATACCTCATTTCAAACGACGTGGCGTTGCCATACTGGGGCGTATCCCACGAAACAAGAACGTCCGTAAGCGTTGAAGTTGTCGAAAGGTTTGCAACAGGAGGAATTACAATAGTTCCGCCACCGATGTTGCCGCCGCCCGTGCCGCCGCCGGAAGCCAAAGTGGTTGCCGACGCGAAAACCGCAGATGAATCCCCGGAAGAACTATCAACAGCGCGAACCGCAAAATAATAGGTTGTGCTTGGTGCGAGTCCCGCGATATCCATCTGTTGTGCAGTCGCAGAAATGAACACGGGTACTCCCGCAGTTACTTGCGTTGCGAGTGAAAAATTACTTTCGGTAATCGCTGCGGTTGAATAACGCACATCAAACGATGATCCTCCGGCATACTGGGGCGTATCCCACGCAAGCGTTACCGCCGTTGCACTCTTTACGGATACAGAAAAATTCGCAACAGGAGGCACAAATACCGCATGCGCAAACGGCGCAGATATTATCATGATAACAACTGCTACAAACCCCGAAATTGCTCTCATTGCATACTTGTTCATATGTGGGGGCATTATACAACATATTAAGAAATTTGGCAATACCCCAATAAAAACCCCCGCCGGAACCGGCGGGGGTTGAATCTTTACGACCGAATTACTGAATCTTCGCGCCCGTCACGGCGTTAAAGACCTGAAGCGCATTTCCGCCCGCGATGTACACGCGAGTCTCGCCAAATTGAGCGACCCCGCTTCCTCCGAGAGGGACGGACGCCGTCCAAAGCACGTTGCCGCTCGCGTCGAGCTTCACGAGGGTCGGCGGAACGCCGTCCATCATGACGTAGAAACCGGAAGAGCCTGCGGCGGCAGAGGTGACCCTTCCACCCGCGAGCATCTTCGACCACGCGAGACTTGCAGAGCTTCCCCCGCCCGCAATCGTGTAGCAGGTAACGTACGGCTGGAACGTAGCTGAGGTTGACGTAGCGGTGTACGAATCCTCGGCGACGCAGAGCAACGAATTGCTCTCCGATGCAACGACGGCGAACACGTCCTGATTGAACGTATCGCGCCGCCACTCGGTCCACGCCGCAGTAAGGCTCGTGTCGGAACGCGTGAGGAAGCGGTCGGAGAGATTCGTCGTGTCGACGTAAGAAACGCCGGCGACGAACAACCCCCCGAACGCAAACGCATTCGCGCTGCCTCCGGACGCGGTACGGCCGACGATGGTACCCGTGCTGTCGAGCTTCACGGTCGAATGGGTATTCGTCGCGTAGACGTTGCCCGTGCTGTCGACCGCAATCCTCGAAGGCATGGAACCAGAATCGGTCTCCGTACTCCAGAGCGAGGCGCCGTTGGATGCCTGGAGAGCATCAACGAACACCCGCGTGGTGCCGGAACTTCCCGACACCTCGCGATAACGCTGGATGTAGACCTTTCCGGAGGAGGCAGTGATGCCGCCCTGGGGCCAGTCGATGTCCGGCGTCACGATTTCCGCGAGCCACCCAAACGAGCCGTCCGAAGCGAACTTCGCGACGAAGATGTCTGGGATGGGAGAGCCGAAGTAGCCGTAGACGAACACGTTGCCGAGCTCATCCGTCGCCACATCCACGATCTGACGCGAAACGTCGAGCGTGAATGGAATGCAGGTGGTGGTCTCGGTTGTGAATGACCACGAGTACTCCGACGCAAGCGTGTTGCCGCCGGTGTCCTTCACCGCAGTCGTCACGACACCCGTGTACGTTGTGTTGTACGCGAGTGCAGCAGCAGGCACGAGCGTAATGCTCGCACCGCTCACCGTAGCTGCCGCCGGCACGGAACTCGTACCAAACTTCAGCATGACGGACGACGTGGAAACAGTTGACGCATCGAGAGAACGCGAGAAGGTGATGACGACAGGAGTCGCGATGAGCACGTTGGTTGCGCCGTTTGCGGGCGAAACCGACGTGACCGCAAGCGGCACGAGCGGCGGATTCCTGGTGGTAAACGACCACGAGTACTCCGACAGAAGTGCAATGCCTGCAGTGTCCTTCACCGCAGTCGTCACGACACCCGTGTACGTTGTGTTGTACGCGAGTGCAGCAGCAGGCACAAGCGTAATGCTCGCACCGCTCACCGTAGTGGAAGTCGCAACCGCGCTCGCACCGATCTTCAGAATGACCGACGACGCAAGGGCCGTCGTCGCGTCGATGGGGCGCGAGAACGTGATGACGACAGGAGTCGTCACAAGCACATTCACCGCGCCATCTGCGGGCGAAACCGACGTGATCGAGAGCGGCGAAAGAGGCGGACTCTCGGTGGTAAACGACCACCGATATTCCGTCGCAAGCGGACTGCCATTGCAGTCCGTCACTCCGGCCGTGATTACACCCGTGTACGTTGTGTTGTACGCGAGCGAAGCAACGGGAGTGAGCGTGACATGGTCCCCGCTCACCGTGTAAGCAACCGGCACGAGCGTGTCGCCCATCATGAGCTTCACGGTCGCGGAGGTCACCGACTTCGGGTCAAGCACGAACGAGAACGTGATCTCGACGTGCGACACGATGGAAGCGCCCGTCACGCCATTTGCGGGCGAGACGGACATGACGGTGAACGGCAGGGACGAGACCGAGCAGAGCGGAGGCGGAACGACGCACTCGGAGTCCGGGCAGGGCCGGACGGAAGGCGTGTCGCCGCACCCCGCAGCAAGGAACAACGAGACGAGTGAAACAATCAACGCGGAACTGCGGAGCGGATTCTTCATGTGCCTCTCCCCTTTCTAAGGGTTCTTCAGTAATTGGTGGATTACAAATAGCTGACCTTAAAGTAGTACTTTTTCGGCAATTAGTCAACTTTTCATTACTATCAGGCATTCACCCGAGCCCCCTCCTTAATATGGGGTTGATTTTTATAAGGGTTACTTGTATCATAGTCGGGTTATGAAAAAAGACATTCATCCCGCGTACAACCCCAAAACGCCCGTAAAGTGCGCATGCGGAAACTCATTTACCGTTGGTTCAACCGCAAAATCAATTGAAGTTGAAATCTGTTCGAAGTGCCACCCGTTCTACACCGGCAAACAAATGCTCGTAGACACCGCGGGACGGGTTGAACGCTTCAGAGCAAGGAAGGAAAAGGTTGCTCCTAAGGCCGAAAAGAAGCCTCGCGTGAAGAAAATGAAAGTTGAGAAGAAAATTGCGGCAAAGCATAAGTAAATCGTATGGAACTCAAAGCTACAAAACGTGAACTCGTAGGAAGAAAGGTTAAACAGCTTCGCGAAAAAGGCTTCATGCCCGCCGAGCTTTTTGGCCACGGCGTAAAAAACGAGCATCTTACAGTCTCACAAAAAGATTTCTCAAAAATCTTCAAAACCGCGGGCGAACACGAGCTCGTCACGGTTGCAATCGAGGGCGGTAAGAAAGTTCCTGTGCTTATCACGGACGCGCATCGCCACGCAATCTCAGGCCTCTATCTTGCAGCGGACTTCTACGCAGTACGCATGGACGAAAAGATCCGCGTAAAGATTCCGTTTGCATTTACAGGTGAGGCGCCGGCAACAAAGTTGGGTCTTCCTATCATTAAAGTTATCGACGAAATCGAAATCGAGACGCTCCCAGGCAAGATGCCCCACGAGTTCACCGTTGATATCTCCTCGCTCGACAACCACGGCAAGAGCATTCATGTGAAGGACATCAAAGAATTGAAGGATGCAAAGATATTCGTCTCCCCCGAATCCGTTATCATCACGGTCGGCGAAAAGACAAAGGCGGAAGAAGTTGCGCCCGCACCGGTTGCGGCAGAAGCAACTCCAACAGCAGCGCCCACACCGGAAGCAAAGTAATATCGGAATAACTCAAAAACAAGAATGCTCTTCCTTTTCGGAGGGGCATTTTTTATATATAATAAGAATACATGGAGCGCAAAGCGAGATTCTTTGGGTTTTTTGTACGGAGCATGGCTCTTTCGCTTTTATTTACGGTAATAATCAGCGCGGGCCTTATTCCGACGCCTACACGCGCCCAGACATCCTCCTCAACTGCTGCGACCTCAACGGTATCAGGCCCAACAAAGCAGGAGCAGCGCGCCGATCTTGAGGCCCAACTTGCGGACTTGGAAAAGCAGATAGATGAGCATCAGAAAACAATCGAAAAATACCAAAAAACCGGCAAAACATTGAAGGGAGAAATTGGCACATTGAACGCGCAGATTGAAAAGCTCAATTTGAAAGTAAAAGGCATAAACCTCACGCTCACAAAACTCAACCAAGAGATTAACGATACCCAGATAAATATCAACAAGACCGAGAATAAAATCGATACAAATAAGGACGCGCTTATGACTGCAATTCAAAGTCTCGACCAGACTGACCGCGAAAATATGCTCGTCATTCTCTTCGCGCACAATACCCTTTCAGACTTCTTCGGCACTATCAATAACGTAATGCTTCTTCAGGACGGCATCCGCGCAAAACTCAATGAAATCACCGATTTGCGCCAGACGCTCATTGCGACAAAAACTGAACTGACCGACAAAAAAGAAAGTCAGGAAAACTTAAGGGCGCTTCAACTCGCACAAAAGAAAAGTCAGGAGACAACACAGGCAGAAAAAAATAAACTGCTGAAAGACACCAAGGGCAAGGAAAGTGAATTTCAAAAACTCCTGAAGAAAACGCAAGAAACCGCGGCACAAATCAGAAGCCGTATCTTCGAGCTTATCGGCGGAGGAGATCTCACCTTTGAAAAGGCATATGACTACGCACGTCTCGCGGAAGGCGCCTCGGGCGTACGCGCCTCGCTCATCCTCGCAATTTTGAGCCGCGAGTCGCTCCTTGGTAAAAATGTGGGCCGCTGCAGCTATACAACCGCGATGCATCCGACGCGCGACATTCCCTACTTCTTGGAGCTTCTCGGCAAGCTCGGCATCAATCCTAGCTCAATGGAAGCAAAAGTTTCATGCGCGAATGCGCATGGCGCGTACGGCGGCGCGATGGGTCCCGCGCAGTTTATTCCCTCTACATGGAAACTGTATTCTGCACGCATCTCAGCGGTGACCAAAAACGACCCTGCAAACCCCTGGAATAACTCGGACGCGTTCGTGGCGACCGGCATCTACATCCACGACCTCATGACATCCCAGTCTTGCATTGATTATGGTCAGCAGATTCCTTCGGAAGCGCAAAAGCTCCGCGAACGCTGTGCGGCCGCAAAGTATTACGCAGGAGGAAACTGGTATACATACCGCTTCTGGTACGGCGAGCCCGTCGTAACAAAAGCGGACTCCTTTGAGAAAGATATCGCGGTCCTGAAGGGAAACTAAGGAAAAACGAATAACCCACAAAATATAACTAATAACCTCGGAAAAACAAAATCCCCATTCGGGGTATTTTGTTGTTGGTTACAAGTTGTCTCCCTTCTGGAGATGTCCCGTAGGGACATTAGTTATAAGTTATTTGCCCGATGTCGGATGTCCGAACGCTTTCATTATGGGGTCCATATCCCCGTTGAATATACGCTCAATATTCCCCCACTTCTTGCCGATGCGGTGATCGGTAATGCGGTCGTCAGGAAAATTATACGTTCTTATTTTTTCGGAACGCTCAGCACTTCCCACCTGGTCACGGCGAATCTGGTCGATTGAACCGACCGCCTGCTCGCGCTGGATGGTAAAAAGCTTTGCGCGCAATACTTCCATCGCCTTCTCTCTGTTTGCGTGCTGGGTGCGCTCCTCACGGCACGAAACAACAATACCCGTCGGCTTGTGCGTAATGCGCACAGCGCTCTCCACTTTGTTCACGTTCTGTCCGCCAGGGCCTCCCGCGCGGGAAAAAGTTACTTCGATGTCGCTGTCTTTCAGCTGCACCTCCTTTGCTTCCACAATTGGAAGAACCGCAACGGATGCGGTCGAGGTATGAATGCGACCCTGGCGCTCCGTCGAGGGTACACGCTGTACGCGATGCACGCCCGATTCCTGCTTTAATGATTCATAAATACCGGACCCCTTCATCTCAACGACAAGCGTACGATAGCCCTTTGCGCCTGATTCGCTGGCATCAAGCACGGTAAAGCCCCATCCGCGCTTTTGTGCATAGTTCTTGTACATCTGCGCCAAGTCGCCGGCAAAAAGCGAAGCCTCGTCGCCTCCGGTACCGGCCCTTAATTCAAGAATAATTTTATTGATATTCTGCGTTTCCATTGGAAATTATTTAATACGAAAATTACTTTTCTGGCAAGGAATGACTCAAATAAACTAAAGCTTGTTGAATAGCCTGAGGCGCGCAAGCGCAACTCTTTCCACCTCATCGACAACAGACGGCATAATTTTGGAAGGCGCGACTTCATCAGGGTGAGCCCTCAAAGAGTTCTCAAGTTCCTTTCTCCATGCAACACGGAGCTCAGTCGAAATATGAATCATTGCGATTCCCGCGCCGATTGCCGCCATAAAATCCGCATCGGTATTCCCCGAGCCTCCGTGGAGCACGAGCGGAACGCCGACTGCCGTCTGAATGGCTTTAATGCGCGCAATATCGAGCGCGGGGTCGGGCGCATTCGCAAACATACCGTGAATATTACCAACGGCGGGTGCCAACATATCAATGCCCGTTGCTTCAACAAACGCTTTCGCGTCCTCGGGTTTGGTAAGGTCTTCACCGCTGATGGCGGCTCCTGCGGGCAACTCCTTGCGCACCTCAGAAGCGGACCCTATATAACCAAGCTCTCCTTCAACAACAATATTCGGATTGATTGCCTTCGCAATACGCACCGCCTCTTTTGTCTGCGCGATATTTTCCGCCATCGGAAGCTTACCGCCGTCAAATAAAACTTCATCAAAGCCGGCCTCAGCGGCCTCGCGCACCTTATCAAGCGAGTGGGTGTGGTCTGCGTTTAAAAACAAACGGAATCCGGCGGGCTTCGCGTGCTCAGTATTGTAGCTTCTCACAAGGTCAGCAACGTGATGTACGCCAAGATACGCGCGCTCGCCCTCGGAAACGCCGATGGCCACGGGAACATTGAGTTTTATGCCTGCGTGCGCAAAGGCCTTTAGCTGTTCAAGGTTGCCGATATTAAAATGGCCAACCGCAACGCCCCTTTTCCGTGCATCCTCGATAACCGATAAAAATGTGATCATAGTTCAAAATAGCCGTTGATAAGATGCTTCTTGCAGTACTCCTCGAGCTGCTCCTCGCCGAAGTATTCAATAAAAATTCTGTTCCAGAGCGCCTCCTGGTGATGATAGAGAAACTTCATCTGCTCGTGCCGCTTTACAAGACCCATCACGGTGTCAACAAGGTCGAAGCTCACCAAAATCTTATTCCCCATCTCATCGTTGAAAAATTCACCGACCGAGTCCAAATCGCGCCAAAAGTTAAGCTCGCGTCCCTCCATGCCGAATGTGCTCGCAGCAGCCTCCAAATCATCCTCGGCCTTATGCCAATGAAGCGCCTCAGGGTTTATATGGGGCACAAAAAGCCTCCAATCGTTCTCGTCGTCTTTGGTAAGATACCGCTGAATCACGAGCCAGCGGACGCTGTCATTTTCGGGAAGTCTCTTGTCGAGCACGTCTCCGCGGAGCAATGAGAGAAGATGCGGAATAAACGTCTTTGGATTTTTCGCGATTGAACGGAATACGTCCGAATAGAACGGAATTTCGTGCGAATAGTGGAAAATGAGACTCAACATACGCAACAACTCGCCGGAAATGCCGAGAGATGTGGGGATAACAAACAGCACGCCGAATTCCTTCAAGTGGCTTACGTTATGCCACTTCTTCATCACGAAAATCTTTGCGAACTTCGTCCACTTTTGCGAAAGCACGCGCACATCAACATCACGCTCTTCAAAATCGCCGGGGGTCAGCGTATCGTACTGAATGAAAAATGTTTTATTGAGCCACTCATTTCCCTCTACGAATCGGAGTGACGCAAGAATCTCAATAATATCCTCCTTCGCAAGCATTTCTTCCACAGTGTTGTAACCGAGATACGCCATAACCTTTTTAGGCGGCGTGTTTTTAAGAAGCTCCTTGGCCTTTTCCATCTTTATAAAAAAGCCCTTGGGAATCTTCAGTACTTTTTTTGCCGTGTTTACCGCAATAATAAAGTCCTCCAGCGTACTGCACTTTTTACTGCCGGTATTTTCGCACAGCCAGGCGTCATTATTTTCAACTTTCGCGATAAGCGCGTCATACACGGCTTTTGCGCTCGATTCTGCCGAAAGACCAAGCCTCGAAAGCCTGTCTTTAATACGCGTATCATTCTCGAAAATAATGCGGTCAAATACGCCTTTCTTGCCCGTGATTTCGGCAAGTCTCTTTTCTACGGCATAGATATAGTCCTTATCTGTGCGCAATATATGAGCAACTTTTTCTATCGAGTCCATAACAAGTATTTAATATAAAGGCTCCACATCAAGATTCAGATACTTCCAGCGCTTGTTTTCAAAATCTTTTTTGGAAAGAATGCCAATTTGTGCGCCGACGTGCTCAATGACTGAAGTCGCATTTGCCGCGGCAAGCCGGAGCGCATAGCAGATATCATTCGAGCGAATAAAACCGGCAACGAATCCCGAGCCGAATGCATCACCCGCGCCCGTACGTCCTTCAATAACCTTTTCTTTGAACGTGCTGCAGCGGTATACGGTCTGCCCGTCGGACGCCAATGCGCCGCGCGAACCGTCCGTCATAATGGCGATGCCATTCACCATTGCGTCGAATTTCTTGAACAGCTTCTTTTCATCGTTAAACGGGATATCGGTGAGCTCGGCGACTTCCTCGCGGTTTGCAATAACTACATCGGCCTGCGCTATCATCATTTTCAAATCTTTCGCATTGCGCGCGATGTAATGGCGCGAAGGATTCAACGCAATTTTTACGTTATTTTTCTTAAGCGTTGCAAAAATATCGCGCATAATAGGCGCGTCGATATTTGCGGGCGCAATATATGCCCACTGCGCTTTTAATTTCGAGAAGGGAATTCCTTTCCGTTGAATGGGGGTTCCGCGATGCAAAAGAATCGTGCGTTCACCGTTCGGAGCAAGAAGAATAGTCGCGTAATCAGTCTCGCCTTTTTGCGCCTCATTTAAGATGGCGACATGTTCGGACGCGAGCTCTTTTGCGATTTCTCTGCCCGACTCATCGTCTCCCATCTTCGCAATCATGGCGGTGGAAAGTCCCTGCCGCGCAAATGTCACCGCAGCGTTCGCAGCGTCGCCGCCCGCCGTACGCGTAAAAGAATCCACGGTTATCTTTGAGCCCAACGCAAAACACTGCGCCTCACCCGTAGGAAAACCGACGCTTTCAAGGTGTTTAGGGTCGCGAAGCACCTTAAAAAGCCCGCTTTTCAAAAATACATCTCTCGTTACCGAACCTATCGTTATGACGTCAACCATATGGGGTTTTTACCATTATACCCCACTTTCATTCGTTTATGAAATTACTTGTACAGACCTATTTATTGAGCTTTTTGAGCGTTTCGGCGTGAGAAATGAAAAACTCGTGGGCATATTGCGCGATAAACGCCGAGTCAGGCGTCCGCTTCGCGAATGCCATTATCTCATCCCGTGCCGCCTTTACGTCAGCCCCCTTGATATCCTTAGGGTTTTTAAACGGAGTTATAATATGCGCGCCATAACGCGAAACAAGAGGGCCGTTCGCAGTGGAATCCCGCACATAAATCGTAGTAGCGTCATCCCAATACACAAGGGACCACTCCTTATCAGCGAGCAGCTCATTCGTAAGCGGAGCAATGGTATGCGCAAGTTCGCTCGGCCAATACGGCAACACCATATATTGCACCTTGTAAGTATCGTCAATAAGTTTCCGCCACTCGCCCGTAGCTCCGATAATGCTCAAATATTCTTCAATAGGCTTTCCTAAAAATACTTCCGAGCGCCCATCAATAAAGACCCGCTCCTGCGGCCAAAAACGGAACATAAGATACCCTCCCTCATTGTAAAGATTAAATATCGGACCCTTAATCTGCTGTTCTTGTATAAAATCAGCGGCGCGGACAGGAACAAGAAACGGGTCGTAATAACGCGCGGGCAACGAGATGAGCCGTACCATGCCGATTCCCGCAAATAAGACGACAAGCAACCACGTAAGTTTCGTATGAATATGCGCGAGCTTTTCCTTCAACACCTCAGAAAGGGCGGCAGGAAGCAGGATTGACGCAAGCAAAAACCAGAAAATGATATGGCGAGACGAGATAAACGGCAGTATTGAAATACCCGCCACAAGTCCGAAAATAATTACATCCCTGCTCTTTGCGCGGACAACAAACCACCACGCAAGAAATACATCGGAAAGCGCGAGCATTGCAAGCTGAAGGCGCGTTTCAAGAAATGAAAGAAACGAAAGAATTGACCTCCATTCAAGAATATTGAAAACAGCGACCGCGGGCGCAATAACCATGGGGTAAGTGAACAGCGCATAGGTATTAGGATTAAAAAGACCGAGCGCGGTGCCGATTATGCTTGCAACAAGCATTCTTTGCGCCGCATGCCGCTCAGTAGTGAGCGCCCGCGTGAAATACGATTGAATCCAAACCGATATTCCGTAATAGAGGAACACGACAGCGCCAAGGAGAAAGCTCGCGCTGAAATTCGCCCAAAGCACCATCACACCGCACGCAAGCCACAATGTACGGACATTGTTATGTTTCCGATAATGCTCAAGGAGTGCCACAAGAACTACAAACGCAAGATAACCGAATATCTGGGGCCTCGCCTTCCAATACGGCAGAGAAAATAACGTACAGATAAATGTGATAATAACGGCAACCGACAAATTCGCACCTCGTTTAAACGCGATGAGTACAAGAAGATATGAAATAACCGCAACGCAAAATCCGACAAGCGCTATAAGCCCCCAAAACCCGGCAAGAGAATATACGCAAAAAAATATGAGTTCGGGCAGCCACTCGTGAGTCACCCAACGCGCGCCCGCAGCGCTTGAAGAAAAAATATCGGTTGTGGGGATGCTCTTGGTCTGCCAAATAACCTCCCCTGCTTTCACGTGATAAAAAATATCTGACTCATTGAGCGCGCGGATGCCGATAACGAACATCACTCCCGCAAAGAGGAGTAATAAGAACCATTGCGACCGCGTAAGTCCTTTCATCTGCCTATTTGCGCTTTATGGCGCGGTGAACCGCGGCAACAATATCCTTCACACCCATTCCGTACACTTCCATAAGCTCAGCAGGTTTTCCCGACTCGCCATATGTATTTTGCATGCCAACAAATTCCTGCGGCGTGGGGTGAACGCGTGCAAGAAACTCCGCAACCGCGCCCCCCATTCCCCCCGCAACTTGATGCTCTTCCGCAGTAACAATCGCACCTGTCTTTTTGGCGAGCTCAAGAATCTTCTGTTCATCAAGAGGCTTAATCGTGTGATTATTGAGCACAATTGAGCCCACGCCATCGCGTTCAAGAGCAGTCGCCGCCTCAAGGGCGGTCGCGACAAGCGTACCGCACGCGATAATCGCTACCTCAGGTTTTTTTGACTCCCAAAATATTTCCGCCTTTCCCGGAATAAAGGGCGTCCTCGCAGTCGTGATGACCGGCGTCGCCTCGCGCGCAAAGCGCAAATAGACGGGCCCCCAGATTTTTGCCGAAGCCATCGTCGCTTTTCTCGCTTCTTCTGCATCGCACGGGACAATCACTTTCATATTCGCCATCACGCGCATCGTTGCAATGTCTTCAACCGCCTGATGCGTTGCGCCGTCAGGGCCCACGGAAATGCCCGCATGATGCCCCGCAATCTTTACGTTGGAATCGTTATACGAAATGGTAGTGCGGATTTGTTCCCAGTTTCTTCCGGGAGAAAACGTGGCGTATGAAGAAATAAACGGGATTTTCCCTGAAACTCCGAGACCCGCCGCAATGGTCGCCATATTTTGCTCGGCAACGCCCATTTCAAAATATCGGTCGGGATACGCGTTCGCAAACGCCTCAACGCGCGTGGATTCTTTAAGATCAGCGCACAGCACCACCACTTCAGGCATGCCTGCGCCGAGTTCCAAAAGCGCCTCGCCGTAACCATTGCGGATGGGAGTCTGCTCCACCTTGTCGGTAAACACTTTTTTGCTGAGTTTTGCGGTTTCTTTAAGCATAAAAATTGTGCAACATTACTCGTGCTCAGAACGGATACGCTTTCCAAGCGTGCGAAGTTCTGAAAGCGCGGCCTTAGCCTGCTCCTTATTCGGCGGCTTACCGTGCCACGAATAATCGTTTTCCATAAAACTCACGCCCTTGCCGGGAATCGTATGCGCAATGATAAGCGTCGGTTGTTCATGCACCGCCATCGCCTCATAGATTGCGTCGATAAACCGCTCAATACTGTGGCCGTCTACCTCGATAACGTGCCAGCGGAACGCCTCATATTTTGCGCGGATGGATTCGAGCGGCATCACCTGCTCCGTAAATCCGTCAATCTGAATATTATTGCGGTCCATTACCGCAGTGAGATTTGAAAGTCTGTTCTTACCCGCAAACATTACCGCCTCCCAAATATTTCCCTCTTGCTGTTCGCCATCGGACATAAGGCAATACACGCGGTGTTTCTCCTTGTTGAGTCTCGCCGCAAGCGCCATTCCGATTGCCTGAGAAAGTCCTGAGCCCAAAGGACCTGAGGTCGTCTCAATGCCCGGCAGACTTCCGCGGTGCGGATGTCCCTGCAAGCGTGTATGCAATTTTCTTAATGTGTAAAGCTCTTCAAGCGGAAAATATCCCGCATACGCCATTGCAGTATAAAGCACGGGGCAGATATGCCCGTTTGAAAGGACGAGACGGTCGCGCAAGGGCCAGTTCGGCTTCTTCGGGTCATGATTCAAAATATGAAAATAAAACGCGGTAAAAATGTCCGCCATTCCTAAGGGTCCCGCCGAATGGCCCGAACCCGCCTCAAGAAGCACATTGATAAGCCGCTCGCGGATGCGGTTGGCCATCTCCTCAAGATGCTTGAGCTTTTTTTCGTGCAAGGGTTCCATTGGTGCATTAATTATATCAGAATCTAGGCGTTCTGAAGTGAAGCGAGTGCGGCAGCGGGGTCCTCGCTTCCCCAAATGAACGAAGCGGAAGAGACTGCGTTTGCGCCTGCCAAACGCACATGCGAGGCAACGTCCGCATTTACGCCGCCGTCGACTTCAATAAACGCATCGGGCATCTTATTGCGCAATGTTTTTATTTTTTCAATGGTCCGCTCATCAAACAATTGCCCCGAAAATCCGGGAGCAACCGCGAGAAACTGAAAACCTTTTACGGTTT
>JAKAHO010000004.1 GCA_021814835.1 bacterium | reverse complement strand
ATATCCTTCGCAATCTCCTCGTCGCCGGTTTTTACAATAACGTAGCGCAAAACTTCTCGCGCATGCGCGTCGTACGCGTGAAGTATTGCGTCCCGCTTTTTCTGGTGCACTGTTCGTTTATTATTGCCTTCTAGCCTCATAGTACGACGAAATATACAGCATTTTCTTACGCTCAACCCCCTGAAAGAGTTATAGTAGCGTACCTTTACCCCGAAAACAAAGGTCGCATTGATATGAAAAAGCCACCCAATGTAACGGGTGTTTTTATTTGTGGAGATGAGGAGTTTCACTGCTCGACCGCTCAAGCGGTCTGCGCTCACAAGCCCCTCGGTTTGTGTATTCCGCCACGGGAAAACTCACGTTTTCCCGACCCCTTTCCTTGTTCAACTCCAGTTACACACACGATATAAAACAAAACGGCCCGCCATAAAGGCGGACCATTTTGTTTTGTGTGGAGATGACCGGAGTTGAACCGGTGTCCAAAATACTTCCCAAAGACCGTCTACAAGCTTAGTTATCTTGCGATAGCGAAATGGTTCATTTTTAACAACAGACTACGAACCGCTCATCCGTTGCGAGTTTCAGATATTACACCGGCAGCCCTCTATGAAACGCTTGAGGACCGATGCCTTGCCGTATTAAATTAGGCAGGGAACACCAGCATTACGCCGCGAAGGCGAATGAAGGCGCTGCAACACGAGTGTTGTCAGTTATATTTGTTGAATGGATTTACGAGGCGTTCAGCTCGGCTTGCAAATCTACGGGTGGGTATTCTGTCAAAGCCCAACATCCCCATGGTAAGCCTGTTCGAAAAGTACTTCCCAGACAGGCCTTGGATTGCTCGATACTTTCAAATTGGTAAGGGGCTGTGGAGTTCATTTCAAAAATAGTCCGCATGACCTTTACGTTCATCTTCGGCTGCAAAAAGTGAAATACTTCTCACTGTAGTTATTCAACTACAACTTCGTCGCATTTCTCTTTTTTCGCGCGAACATGATTCGTAAATCTCACGCGTCTATTTTTGAAATGAACTCCTAGATATTCCTGCGGATTTCACGTTCAGCATCGCGCTTCTTTATCGTTTCACGCTTATCGTACTGCTTCTTGCCGCGACCTAAACCAAGTTCTATCTTAACAAACCCGCGTTTATTATACGACTTTAAAGGCACTAATGTCAACCCCTCGTGCAGTTTGCCCACAAGATAGGCGAGCTCATCGCGTTTCAAGAGAAGCTTGCGTGTGCGTGTGACATCGTAGTCTGCGGGCGCATTTTTCACCTGAAAGGGGTGGATGGTGGCGCCCACAAGAAACGCCTCGCCGCCGCGGATAATGGCGTGGCTTCCCGACAAATCAAAACGGCCCAATTTTATTGATTTGGCTTCATGGCCTGAGAGCTCGATGCCCGCGGTGAACGTTTCGAGTATCTCATAGTTAAAGGTGGCCTTTTTGTTGACAGAGTAGGGTTCCATACCTAAGGTAAGGATAGCAGTTTCACACGTTGTCTGGAAAGGAGTACCGAAATGCTCATGAAAGACTTGAAGCGGTTGAAGAAGACGAGCTTGAGCACCGAAGAGTTGCGCGCGGTGGAGGCGGCGCTTTCGGTGCGGGAGAAGGCATACGCGCCCTACAGCGGGTACAAGGTCGGCGCCGCGGTACTCGACACGTTCGGCGAGGTTCACGTTGGCGTGAACTGCGAGAACCATATCTACAAGGTCGGGCACGCCGAGGAGCACGCGTGCAGCGCTATGCTCGCGGCGGGCAGATACAAGTTCGACGTGCTCGTCTGCGCCTCCGCAAACGGCGGGATTCCCTGCGGTTCGTGTCTCCAGATCATGCGTGAGTGGGCGGACGACGACCTCTCGAAGACCACCATCATCGGCGTCTGCACGGGCAACCCTTCGGAGGTGGTCCGCTGCACCCTCCTCGAGGCGATTCAGGTGACCGACTCATTCGGCCCCAAGGATCTCGTTCCGTACGTCGAAGGACTCGCGGAGAGTCGTGCCAAGATGTACTAGGAGGAAGGCGCCTCCGACCCCCGCACGAAACACGTGCGGGGTTTTTATTTTGCTCCGCGTTTGCTTTAATTGAGGTATGAGAGAAATGGCGATAGAGGCGTTGAAGTCGGTTATACCCGAGGCGGTCCCTATTGAGGTGACGGTCCCGGATAATGACACGCACGGCCACTACAGTACAAACGTGGCATTCAGGCTTGCGAAACTGCGTGGCGCGGCTCCCATTGCTATTGCCGAATCATTGAAGCACGAACTCGAAGCGAGGGGCTCATTCGCGCGTGTTGAGGTTGCGGGAAACGGCTTCATTAATATGTGGCTCTCGCACGAGAGTTTGGAAGTTGAGCTCGCGGATATTTTGAAAAAAAAGAAAGCGTATGGCACGAGTACTTTGCCGCGCACAGGCAGACGGAAGATTCAGATTGAATATATTTCTGCGAATCCCACAGGACCGCTTACGCTCGCAAACGGCAGGGGGGGATTTCTTGGTGATGCACTCGCCAACATTTTTGAGGCAGTCGGGCATACGGTGGAGCGTGAGTACTATGTAAACGACACAGGAAATCAGGTGCGGACACTGGGCTTGTCGCTTCTTGCGGCGCAGGGACTCATACCCGACGAAGAGAAGTTTTATAAAGGAGAGTACGTAAAGGAGTGGGCGCACAAAAATGCATCGCTCGTGAAGCGGTATGCAAAAAAACCTGAGACCTTGGGTGCAAGGGCCGCCGCGTATTTCTTGAGCTCAATAAAGAAGACGGTGGAAAAGAAGGCGGGGATTCACTTTGACCGTTATACGTCTGAGGCGCGCCATATTCACGCGAAGCATTTTACTGACAAGGCAATGACAATGTTCAAGAAGAAGGGACTTGTCTATGAGAGCGAGGGAGCGGTGTGGCTCAAAACCACGGACTTTCACGACGACAAGGACCGCGTGCTTATTACAAAAGAGGGCGCGCCAACGTACTTTCTTGCCGATGCGGGGCACTACCTCGAAACAGAGAAACGCGGGTTTGATACGAAGCTCATTATTCTTGGCCCCGACCACTATGGCTACGTGAGCCGTATTCAGGCGGCCGCGGCGATTGTGGGCATCGAGCACTCGCACGTACTCATTACGCAGGCAGTCCGACTCATTCAGGGAGGGGAAGAGGTGAAGATGTCGAAGCGTAAAGGAACATTTGTGACATTTGAGGAGCTCATCGACGAGGTGCCGAAGGACGCTGCGCGTTTCTTTTTCCAGATGATATCGCCTGATACGCATATGGATTTTGACTTGGACCTTGCGAAAGAGCATTCGCTTAAAAACCCCGTGTTCTATGCGCAGTACGCATACGTCCGTACGCGGGGAATTATTAAGAAGGCGGGAGCCGTGAAGGGGAAACCTGATTTTTCGTTGCTCGAAAGTGATGAGGATATGCGTTTGATGCGCAAGCTTGCCGAGTTCCCTGATGTCGTGCGCGATGCGGCGGACACATTTGCGGTGCATCACGTGACGCGGTATGTGCTGGAACTTTCAAAACTCTTCCATAACTTTTACGAGAAAGAACACGTGAGCGGAGTAGAGGAGCGGTTAGGAATGGCACGCCTCGCACTTGTCAGCGCTTCCGCGATTGTGTTGAAGAACGGACTTACACTCCTTGGAGTAAGCACGCCGGAGAAGATGTGAGTCGCAAAAAAAACCTCCCCGAACGGGGAGGTTTTTTATTTAGAGAGAAAGTCTTTCGCTTTGGCTACCACGTCTTCTATCTTCCAGTCCGCTTTCACAAGGTAGTAGGCGGGTTCGGTTTCAATCACTTCCCGCATAATTTTGTCGTCAGGATTCAGGTTTGTGAGGATAATGACCGGCACATGCTTTCCCCATTCATCTTTTCTCAGTTTCTCGAGCATCGCCATGCCCGACATGCGCGGCATAATGAGATCGAGCAGGATGAGGTCGGGCTTTTTTTCAAGCGCAATCGCAAGCCCCTCCTCTCCATCTTTCGCTTCGATTGTTTTTACTCCTTCTTTTTTCAACTTGTCGACGAGCGCCATCCTGACCGGCACATGATCTTCGACTACCAGAACAATTTTTTCTTTATCGGCCATAGTGTGTATAGCGGTTGGCTATTAATTCTATTATACCACGTCGCTCATAATTGTGAGCATTTTCGTACCCTTTCTTGAGGCCATTCCGGAAAGCGGAATAGTAACATAAAACGTGGTCCCCTTGTTTTCTACAGAGTCAAACCACACTCTCCCCCTGATTTCATCAAGAATAGTTTTCACTATATAGAGACCAAGACCCGTTCCGTATGTTTTAATGTCGCGGGCATTGTCGGCGCGGAACATCTTTCCGAATATTTTATCTTGATCCGCCGCGGGAATGCCGACTCCCGTATCCGCTACCGAGAAGTACAGATCTTCGCCTTGCTTCCGCATTATAACCGTGACCGTTCCATTGTCTTTCGTATACTCCACTGCATTCGTAATAATGTTTTGGAATATAATCTGCAAGAGTCCCGCGTCCGCGCTCATTTTGGGAATATTTTTATCAATCTGCTTTTTAATCGCCACGTTCTTACGTTTCGCAAGAAGTTCGATGTCTTTCAGGGCGATATCGCACACATCGTTCGGATTTAATATTTCTGGCTTGATAACGAATGTGCCCAGTTCCACGCGGGAAACATTGAGTAGGGAGTTTACGAGCATTACTAGGCGGCGTCCGCCGTTGTAAATCTCTTCGAGATACACTCGTTGTTTATTCGTAATTTTCCCAACGTCGCCCCCCAAAAGCATTTCTGCATACCAATTGATCGCGGTAATGGGCGTACGAAGCTGGTGCGAAGCAAGTGAAACGAACTCAGTTTTCGCGCGGTCAATTTCTTTTTCTCGCGTGATATCGCGCTCGGTTGCCACGAAGAACCTTGGTACGCCGAATTCATCAAAAACGGGGGAGATGTTGAGGAGCGCGATGTACTCCTCGCCATTTTTCCGCTTATTGCGGAGCTCGCCCGAAAAGGGATGGTGCAGCGTTTTAATGGTGTGCCACATATCCTGGTAGTATTCTTTCGGCATAAGTCCGCCCCACAGCTTGCCAGCTTTCTGATTCGTCATTTCTGTCCGCGAGTAGCCGTTCATTTTTTCGGCGGCCTTGTTCGCATATTGTATTATCCCATCCTCATTGGTGATGACGACTGCGTTATCTGTCCACTCAACCGCAAGAAAGAATTTTTGCAAATCAACATTGTGTTTTCGTATCTCCTCGTTTGTGAGGCGCTGCTTAAGAAATTGTCCAAGTGTGGAACCGATAGAGATAAACGTATCTTCGAGCTCTTTATTTAGTTCCTCGGCTTTCGCATCAGTTAAGAATTCAACAACGCCGATCGTCTTTCGTTCAACGATGAGGGGAAATGCGAATGCGGTTTCGAGCATTGAAGCCCTTGCTTCCGCCGCGCGCACATATACAGGATTGTTTCCAATTGACGACATTCTTTCCGCTTTTCCGCTTTCCCATACCTGCCCCGGAAGTCCTTCGCCCCTTTTAAATGCTATCGCCCTCGTTCTTTGTTCAAAAGCATCGAGATTATAGCCCGGTTGCCGCCAAAGATCGAAGAATTCTATTCGGTCTGTATTCGGGTTGTACATCCAGACGTCGCCCAATTGCCAGTGAAACGCAGTTGCAATATCTTCGAGAAGTTTTCTCACGATATTAACGTCTGGCGCAGACTCGGCAATGGTTTTTGCAATGGCATTTTCCATTGCTGAACGTTGTTCAAGCCGTTTACGAATAGAGATATCTTTTGCAACCAAGAGAATCGCGTCTGCGCCCTTCCATTTAATGCGCGACATGGATATTATGGCGTAGACACGCTGCATGTCTTTTGTGAAAAACGTACATTCTGATTCGTGCGTGGCGCTCTCTTTTTGCAGCTGTTGTAGTTCGGCCCTAACGGTTTCTTGCGATTCTCGCGCAATGATCGGCGATTTATCAAATTTTATTGCGCTGAGCTCTTCATTCGAATATTTTAAAAGAGAGGCTGCTTTCGTATTCGTAAATACTATTGAGTTATTTTCAATTACAAGGAAAAGTTCGAGTGAATTATTCGCAAATATTGTAAATTCAGCCAATGAGCGGGCCAGTGCGTTTTCCGCATGTTTCCGTATGGTGATATCCCGAATGGTAATGCGCACCCCCGCGGATTCTTTGCTATCGCCCAGTCTTGTGAGTGTTGCTTCGGCTATAATGAGGCCTTCCATATGGCGCATAAGCGTGAGCTCAATGGGGTGAACGCTTTCTCCATTTAATGCGCGCTCAATGTTTTTTAGCGCCGCAGTCAGAGAATTGGGGGCTATAATTCCTGTTTTTCCGATATGTGCGCCGATTATTTCGTCGGGAGAATACTTAAGCAGCTGAATTGCGGCATTATTCATCGCGGTTATGCGGTTTTGTTTGTCTACGGTGATGGCGATGTCTGATGTTGATTCTGTGAGAAAATGTTCAATCTCGCGGAGATTTTTTGTAAGTTCCCTCGCGGCTATTATCGAGCGTTTTCTTGAAGTAAGCATTTGCAGAAGTCCTCCTCCCACAAGGAAGAGAATGGCAAACACGCCAAATCCGCCAAGGAGCATTGTGCGTTTTTCAAGTGAATGAAGCTCGTCATCTGCGTTTTCGGCGATTGCCAACATCCAATTACTATTTCCTATTTTGAAGGAGTATGACCGAGCGATAGGGTTGGTGTAGCTCCCCTTAGTATTATTGTGGGTATATATGAGGTTTTGAGATGCGCGTGCTGCCAAGTTATTTTCAAATACATAGAGGCGGATTTTTTTTATCGTGCTGTCGATTTCGTTGATGGCGGGAATAATGAATGTTTCCGGATTAATCCTTACTGCAACAACGCCCATTATTGATGCGCGCCGCTCATTAATTGTTGCGTGCGGTGCGCCGTTCCGATAAATGGGGAGGACAATCATAAACGCGCTCCTGCCATTCAGCGTTTCATTTCCCGTCGTAGAAAATGCGCCCGTATCCCTCGCGGCCTCTATGGCGTTTTGTTTTGCGGGATTCGCGAGAACGTCCTCTCCCAACAAAGACTCGTTCCCTGCGTAGGGCGTAACATATGTCGTTACATAGTATTCATCTCGAGTTCCCGCGGGAGTTATCGCAAAGCCAGGACGGCTGCCCTTGTTCAGGAGCGCGTCATGTCGCATCGAGTTTATATAGGCGCTTTTTTCCGCGTCGGTTACCTTTTTTATGTACAAAAACGACTCCGTCGCGGGAAACTGTGCGGTGTATTGCGAATCGTTAATAAATGTTTCGAATTCGTTTCTTTCGACCGAAACGCTTGCGCCGAAAAGCCCTCTTAAATTGGAAAGTGAGCGAGTGTAGTCATCAAGTCCATCTTTTTCAAGAATATTTGCATATATACCTTTTGATTCTTCATTAAAGCGCGCCGTAGCTTCTTTAATGAAGCCGTTATAGATATAGAAATAAATATACAAACCTGCCACAAGCGCCGTTGCGAATATTGCGGTCCAGATAATAAATAATGTGCGTAATCTCGTCATCGGAAGTGCAGAATAGCTGGTCCGACAACCCTTTCTTGTGAACGAACAACAGAACTATGCGACGTGAATAGCTTCGATTTTCTCCACTATCTCATTGATGGGATGTTGGGATTTTACGAAGTAATCTTTCGCGCCAAGTGAAAGGGCCTTTTTTATGTTGTCGTCCTCGCCGAGGTTTGAAAGGACGATGACCGGCACCCCTGAAAGTTCGGGGTCAATCTTCAGTTCTTTAAGTACTGTAAAACCGTCTTTTTTGGGGAGGATAAGGTCAAGGAGAATCATTTCTGGTTTAAATGAGCGTGCGAATGTAATTGCGAGTTCTCCGTCTTTTGCAATTTTCACGTCATGCTCCAGTTTCTCCAGCTTTTCTCCGAGTACTACCGCGAGCGCTTCCTCATCTTCAACAATAAGTATTTTCATGCGTAACTATTGGCTAGTACGCTCATTATACCACATATAATGCTTATTGCTGCAACTATTCCTTTATCTCGGTAATATTGGAGATAATATAGCGCTCCATAGAGGTGATGCTCTCGTTCATGCGCTCTAATGTGTGCTTCGTGCGTATAATTTCCTCATCCGTGAGCTTCTTATCTTCAAGCGCGTCAAGAATCTGCACAAGGTCATTTTTTATTGTTGTGAATGCATTTGTGACGTCGCGTTTTGCGATAAGAATACGTCGCGATTGGCGCTCCCGCGACCTTCGTCCTATGTAGATTCCGGCGCCCACACCTCCCGCCATGAGGAGGATAAGTATCCAGATAAGTCCGCTCTTCGTAACGCTAATAGCGCCGATTCTGAGAAGGGGGCGCTCCTGAACATCGATTGTTTTTGTCGTAACGGGGAAGCTTTCTGCTCCGCGCGCGTCAATCGCCACAACCTCTACTACATACGCGCCGATTTTTAACGGCTCCTCGAATGCGGCACTCCAATCGCCGACGTTGTCGGACGATGCAGTCCGTTCCTCGAGGACTATTCCTGATATTTCTTTTAATGTGAGCCTCACTTTTCCATTTGGAAGCGCCGTTCCGCTCACTGATAGGCCTCCTTCATTTGCGTATATTGCCGTATTCGGGAGTATCACCGTTGGAGAGGCGATTGGCGCGATTTCAATATTTGCACTGCTTTCGGTAATATTGCCCGCGTTATCGTGGGCCGCCACGCGAAGTATATGTTTGCCCGGTTTTTGCGGGGGGAGCGTGAATGTTGTGTTGGTGGTCGTTGCTATCACATTGTTGTCTACGAGAATGTAGTACGCTGCAATGCCGGAGAGGGTGTCTACGCTTGCATAGGCAAGCGTCGGCGTCGGGTCGTCGCTTGAGGCGCCTGTTAGTATCCGCACATCAAATGCGGGCGGGGGAGTCGAGTCGACGCGAAGCGCATAGTGAGTGACGGGTCCCCAGCCGTTTGCGTTCTTGAATTGCACGTGGAGATACCAGATGCCGTCGCTTAATGCCGCAAATGTTTTGTTGTCGAACAGCCCCTCTGAGCGTGTCGGCGTCGCTCGCGGATCTTTGTTTATAAGCGTCGCCACATCAGTCACATCAGATGGAAGCGTCCATTTTGCATTAAACGGCGCTGAAACGCCCGACCACTTTGTGGGGTCCGGATAGGGAGGAACTGTGAGCAATGGCGCTGCAGGAAGGCCTTGTATGGGGGTTGGGGTGCGCGTTATTTGCGCGGGAGGCGCAATGGTTGTAATCGTGCCCTTGCTTACCGCCGAGATTGAAACGCCCGCCGTTCCCCGCATGACATTGGTTCCGCTGCCGTCGCTCGCGGTAATGGCGCCATCTGTAAAGGTGATAGTGGAAGAGCCGATACCCATTACCTTGAATGTAATTTTGAATGTTTCAAGCGACGCGCCCGTGAATCCGCTTGTTGAACCGCCGAGGAAGGCGACTGTGCCCGCATCATTTGAGAATGTCGGATCTTGAAGCCAGAAATTAAAGATTGAATTTGAGCGGTCCACTTTGCTCACCGAGAGAACGGCCGGAGAGAATGAAATAGTCCCTTGCGCCGCATTTACGCCTACATTTTCTGTATTCATGCGGACGTCTGCGGTAAATTCGTCGCCGATTGCGAATGATTGTTTGTCGAGCGTTATTGCAAATGTTGCGGCGTTTGCGGTGCGAGCGCCCGCAAGAATAATACAGGCGACAATAACCGCATTCGCGAACAACTGAAATAAGGTGCGCGTGTTCATTTCCTTTATTATAAACGATTACTTATTGAGCGTGCGCGAGAAGATGCTTAAATCTTGCACATCAAGTTTCCCGTCCCCGTTGAAATCAACAGTCGCGCGAACTGCGGGGTCCGGCGAGTTCCAGCGCGAGAGGAATATGCTTAAATCCGTTGAGTCCACCTTGCCGTCGTGGTTCAAGTCCGTTTGCGAATCAAAGAGCGTCGATACCATAAATGTTCCTTCTATTGAGGCATCGCTTGTCACGCCTTCGGTGCTTGTCTGGTGTGTTCGTGCGGTGTGTGCTCCCAATGAAAGATTGAAGGTATTAACAGGAATCGAATACTTTCCCGAGTCGTCGGCGATATTAATCGCGCCAGTATCTATTCCGTCGATTGTTGCTTGCACCGCGAATCCTGGCGTTGCATAGCCCGTGATTCCCACAAATCCACCCTTCGTCACTGTTTGGCGCGCAAAATTTATGGTCGGAGGCAGGAGTACGTCTCGCACGATAAGCGATTGGTTTGCATCGACTGAATATGTTTTTGTCTGAGAAAGTTTACCGTCCCTGTCGGCAACCGAAAGGAAGAAGGAGCGGATGCCGGCCGCTACACCGTTAAACCGAATTGAGAATGAGCCGTCGCCCGCAGCGACTGTTCCCTGACGTACGGGAATATTGCCGTCACCGACCGCAACTACTGTGAGTCTTGCCCCGGGGAATACTTTGCCCGCAAAGATAACCGTTGAACGGATGATTGATGTTGTTCCTCCGACGGCCACAGGCGCTGAAGCCGGGGGGGTCGTAGAGAAGGTTACTGTTTGCGAGGAAGATATATCGAGCGAGGTGGATGCGGTATCAATGAGAGTGAGTGTCACCGTTTCTGCGGTCGCGTCCGTGATGGTTTTTGTCCCAACACCGTTCACAAAGTTCACCACGCCGCCGCCCGTTGCCGAACCGCTCACGACGAGTGTTACCGAGCTGTGGAATGTTGTATCAACATTGCCGCTGTTGTCTTCTGCGCGGATGGTCACTGTCGTGTTCGTGCCCACGAGCACGTCAGCGGGCTTCACTATTGTGAAGCGGGTGGGAGTAATCGGAACCGAGGTTACCGTGAAGGAGTCGGACGCGTCCGCGATTCCTGCGCCGTAGTCGGGGGCGGTAGCGTTATCCGACGCGGTTACCGTCACGATTCCCGGCGCTTCATCGTAATACCAGAAATTCGCGGTCGATATTCCCGCGCTGATGGTGCGTGAAGTAATAATCGAGCCGCCTGATGAGGCGCTATAGAATTTACTGGAAGCGCTTGCGGGGTTCGCATAGAGATAGACGACATCGTTTCCTGATGTTGCCGGATTTCCGAACGCGTCCTTGCGCGTTACTGTATAGCCGAGGCGCGTACCCGCCATCATTGAGTCGCTGGGATGATTAAGCGAAAATTGCGATGTCGCCGCGGGGGACACTGTCACTGCCCGCGTGCCCTGTACGCTGCCGCCGATATTGGACGCAGTAATTGTCCACGTACCCGCCTTGCCTTCGTAATACCAGAAGCTTGCGACCGATGAACTGCTTGCGATGCTCACGCTTCCCACAGTCGTCGTGCCGTTTAACGCATCGTAGAATGCGCTGAGTCCTCCCGTTGCGTTTGAAGAAAGATTTACTGTTTCGGCCCCTGTCGTTACTAGGTTTCCGAATGCATCCTTGCGTGTCACGGTGTAACCAAGACGCGTACCCGCAATCATGTTGCCTGGCGTGCTTATTGTGTATTGCGCGGTTGGCCCCACGGAGAAGGTGACTGTTTGGGTTGAAGAGACATCAAGCGTTGTGGTTGCGGAATCGATAAGCGAGAGTGTCACTGTTTCTGCAACCGTGTCCGTGATATTCACAGAACCCTGGCCGTTCGCGACGGCGACCACTACGCCGTTTTGCGGCGTTGCGTGGCCCGAGGTTACGAGCGTGACGCTGTTGTTGTATGTCGTATCAAGATTTCCTGCATTATCTTCTGCGCGGATGGTTACGGGAACGGTTGCTCCCGCAAGAGCGTCTGCCGGTTTCACAATGGTAAATCGCGTTGCGACGATGGGGGCGGGACTTACTGTTACTGAGCTCGTTGCATCCGCAATGCCGGTTGCACCGTCAGGTCCCGCAATATTGTCGTAGCCCGTGATGGTCCATACGCCCGATGCGTCATCATAGTACCAAAGTGCTGCATTTGATGAACCGCTCCCGATGACTGCCTGCGTAACAGGGGTGCCGCCCGAGGCCACGTTATAAAATGCTTTCGCGCCCGTTGAGTTCGATTGAAGGTAAACCGTGTTGCTTCCTGATGTTACTGCATTGCCGAAATGGTCCGTGCGCGAGACGACAAGTCCTACGCGCGTGCCTACTTGCATCGTACTTCTCGCATTATTAAATGCGAAAATTCCCGTTGCAGCCGGAAGAATAGTAATCGCGTTTGTGCCGTCGGCAAGCCCCGCTTCATGCGCGGTTATAATTGCATTCGTCGCAAGTTCATCGTAATACCAGAAATTTGCGGACGAGGCGCCGCTGCCGATAGTCGCTGAAGTGACGATATTGCCCCCTGATGCTGCGTCATAAAAGTTTTTTACTGTTCCCGTTGAGTTGCTTGAAAGGGCAGCGCTATCAGTTCCGGAAGTTACAAGGTTGCCGAACTGATCTTTTCTTGTGACTGCATACGCAAGCCGCGTTCCCGCGGTCATTGTCGTATTTTGCGTGAGTGAAAATTGCGATGCCGCCGCCGCAGTTACCGTTACGGTACTTGTTGCATCAATTATTCCCGTTGCGCCATCCGGCGGGGTTGCGTCCGATACTGCAATATTATGCGTACCCGCGAGCTCATCGTAGTACCAGAACTGCGCGCTTGATGTTCCATTTGCGATGCTAAGCGCGGTAATAATATTGCCTCCTGACGCCGCGTCGTAGAAGCGCGCCGCCGTGCCGGTTGAGTAGGTGTATGGATAGAACGTTTCACTACCCGAAGTTTTCAGATTTCCGTACTGGTCCTTGCGCGTCACGGCGTATCCTGCGCGCGTACCCGCTGCCGCACTCACGGGGCTTGAAAGAAAAAGTTGGTGCGTCGGCGCGGCAACGAGCGTAACCGTGAAGGGTGCTGAGGTTGCGGAGAAATACGCGGTGTCGGCGGCTTTTGTTGCGGTCACGCTGCATGTTCCTGCGGCATCAGTTACCGAGAGCGTGGTGCCGTTCAATGCGCATCCCGTTGAGGCGCCGATGGAGAAGGTGACCGCGCCTGTTCCGCTGCCGCCGTTTGAGGATACGGTTGAAGTTGTGCCGAAGGGGACGGTTGAGGGGGTCGCGAGCGCAGAGAGTGTTGTTTGGTTTGTGCGCGTGTCTGTGGTGACTGAGATGATACCCGTTGTTGCTGCAAAATAATTATTATCTTTATATGTTGCCGATGAAGCCGTGGAGCCCCACGTGCCGTTAATGCGTCCCAGTCCGCCGAGTGTAAGAGAATTCACGCTGAGATTCTGCCCCGCTGCAATGCTTGCAGTCGCGCTACCCGTGGGATCGATACTCAAGTTGCCAGTTACCGAAGTGCCCGCGAGTATTGATTTCGCTCCGCTCCCCGAAAAAATTAAATTGCTGTACGTGGTTGCTTTCACGGTCTGCGTTCCCGCGAATCCATACTCAACGGTGTTTCCCGCAGTTGAAGCGTTCAGCGTTGTGATGCCGACAGCGCCCGTAAAATCCAAGTGAATCATTCCTGCCGCGCCGTTTGTGAGCGCTCCATTGCCCGTGAGCCCGGTAGTTACGGTAAGTGTTCCATTATTGGTACGCGTTCCGGTGACTGCAGCACTCGGAATTGAGGTATTGGTCGCGCCACTCATTATCATGCCGGTTCCTGCAAACGTATGTGTGCCGGTGAATGCGGTAAAGATTGTCGCATTATTGGTGAAATTATTACTAAAAGTAAACGTGCTTGCAGCAGTTTCATTCCAAACAGCTCCGCTGTTTAACGTCACTGCGCCCGTGAGCACGATAGTGCTTGCAGTCGGAAAGTTCACACTTCCGGTTATATTCGTTGCGCCAAGAATTGTTGTGTTTCTATTGAATGAAACGCTTGCGCCACTACTTACGGTGAGTGCGCCGAGGACGGTTTTTCCACCGCTTGAGGTGAGCACGGCGCCGCTATTTACGGTTACAGATCCCGCGGCTTTTTGTGTGAGGTTTGCGGCAATATCAACTGAGCCCGCACCCGTCGTTGCGATGATGACAGTATCACCAGTTGCCGGCACAGCATTGCCTACCCAAGTGGCTTTGGTTGCCCATGTTCCACCCGCTGCGGTACTTGTTATGGTTGCGGCGTCCGCGGCGCCGGTCCACGCGACGAAAAGTACCGCACACAACAATAGAGTTCTTTTCATTACTCTTATTGTACTAAATGTAAATATTCGAAATATGTCGAGAATGCGGGCTCAGTCAAGTTTTTTATCTTGTATTCGCATGTGGCGTGATGCCGGGCGGGGACGCTACGCGAGATGGGGGCGGTATTTGTCAGGCGGTGTGTATTTTTCTGCTATGAATGAATTTGCAACTGCAAACGGTATATAACACAACAAAACGGCTATTGAGGTTTTTTATGTAGGTATAATGCCATCTGTTACATTTCGTTACACCACTTTTTCTTAGTTTTTAACATTTTGAACACCCGAGGAGTTATTAGTTCTGATTATCTCAGGGTCGCGTTCGTTTCGGCTGGCCTTACCCGCGTCCCGATTATCGGGCGCGACACGCGTATTCTCCGGCGAATCTCAGTATCCACAGTCGAACCCATTGTTGCGAATGCGGAGCCCCCAAGGATTCTCACAATTATTATTAATGCCATTGCATTAAGAATTATTTATTTCACTTTCGGAAGGGGGGTTGCGACCCACGGGCGCACCTCGTTCACTACAAATATATTTTCATTCAATTGCAAACCTATAAGTTTTACTTTCGTGCCGATCTTTCTCGAGCTTCCGCGTCTCCAGCGCACGTCGCCCTCCTCAATTGTCCAATTGTGTCCCGAAAAATCTTCGAGTTTAAACTCGTTGTTGCTTATGATACGCGTGATGGTTCCCGAAAGAAGCCCCGCTTCCGGCCGGCTCCAAATATTTATTTTGTGATGCGGAAGTTGCGTGTAAAAACTTGAGTATTCGGAAATCGTGTCATCGATATACTCTCCCGTGCCGAGAACGTAGAGTCCGCTGCCCGCAACGATGAGTGCAAACATTCCCGCAACAATGAATGCAAGCTTCGTATGGCGGTAGCCCGTTTTCGTAATTCGCATAACTGCGTAGGCAAGCGTCGTGAAAATCGCGAGAACCGCGAACCAGAAGTAGGGGAATACGATTGCGGCGTGTTCCGCATAACTTCTGCCAAGATATTTATATACATCCCAATCAATAATGTTCGTCGTATGTATGAGTGTTGAGACGGCGAGCATTCCGGCCGCGAATGATATGAATGCAATCATCCAGAGCGCGCTATTTTTTACCACAAATTTCCAGCGCGCAGTCGGCTCGATTCCGCGCTCCTTAATCTGTTTTAATACGTTTTCACGAATTGAAGAGTTATTCATGGTTAATTTTTTCAAACAATTGTTTCCGCGCGCGATTGATGAGTGTTCCTACGGTGCCGACCGGTTTCTTTAGAATGTCCGATATTTCTTCGTAGCTTTTTTCTTCGAGGAATTTTAACACCAACACATCGCGATATTTCCCGTCGAGTTTTTCAAGCGCTTTGAGAAGTTGTTCTCGATGCAGCTTGTTATCAAGCTCGTGCTCGAGGTCCAACGACCCCGCAAGCCGTTCCATAATAAGCTCCTGTTCCTTGGACTCGATGGTGCGTGGAAGCCTGTTCATTTTGCGCAACGCGTTTACCGCCTCATTGTGCGCGATGCGATATATCCACGATGAAAACTTGAAGGATCGGTCGTATTCATTGAGGTTTTGATAGGTTTTAATGAAGGTTTCCTGGAGCACGTCGTCCGCTTCTTCTTTTGAGAATGCGGCAAGGCGGAGTACATAACGCATAAGTTTCGGCTCATATCGCGCCATAATGTACTCATATCTATTGGGGTCCGAGAGCGTGTGAGCGACAAGCTCCTCATCGGTTTTGTCGTCGTATGTGTGATCGTTCTGCATACCTCCTTCATTTAGACTAATACTCAAGCCTACCCCAGTTTATTTCAAAAATCGAGTGTCGCGAAGAGCGACTTTTTGATAAAAACCCTGATATTTATTACAATAATCTTATGTTTAAGAATACGGAAAAGTTCTCCCTGCCAGAGGTTGAAGAGAAGGTATTCTCATTTTGGAACGAGAATAAGATTTTTGAGAAGTCATTATTAAAGAATAAGCCCAAGGCGGGCGCGAAAGGAAAGGGGAAGAAGTTCGTATTTTATGAGGGCCCCCCGACCGCGAACGGACGCCCCGGCATTCACCACGTCCTTGCACGTTCATTTAAGGACATTGTTCCGCGCTATAAAACAATGCAGGGATATTATGTACCGCGCAAAGGCGGGTGGGATACGCACGGACTTCCTGTGGAACTTGAGGTGGAGAAGTCGTTGGGTTTGAAATCAAAAAAAGAAATCGAGTTGTATGGCATCGCGGCATTTAATAAGAAGTGCAGAGAGTCCGTGTGGAAATACAGAGATGAGTGGGAGAAGTTCACGAAACGCATCGGTTTTTGGCTTGATTTAAAAAATCCGTATGTCACGTACGAAAACGATTACATTGAATCGAACTGGAATATTTTTTCGCAGGTAGAAAAGCGGGGACTGCTGTTCAAGGGTCAGAAGATTGTGCCGTGGTGCACGCGGTGTGGAACCGGGCTCTCATCGCACGAGCTCGCGCAGGGATATAAGGAAGTCGAGGACATTTCGGTGTTCGTAAAATTTAAAGTAAAGAAAGGAGAAAAGATCGGCGCGAATATTGCGGACGACCACACGTATATATTGTCGTGGACCACGACACCGTGGACCTTGCCCGGAAACGTTGCGCTCGCAGTCGGCGAGGATATTGAGTATGTATTCGCGACCGTAGGCGAGGGAAAGAAGAAAGAAACATATATTTTGGCGGAGGCAAGGCTTTCAGTGCTCGATACACCTCACGCGGTAACCGCAAAAGTAAAAGGGAAAGCACTTCTTGGCGCAAGCTACGAGCCGTTATTTGCGATTCCTGCGTTTACTTACGGCGCAGCAAAGAATGTTTCTTATAAGGTATACCCCGCGGATTTCGTTACTACTGCTGACGGAACTGGGGTTGTCCATACTGCAGTAATGTATGGAGAGGACGACTATAAACTCGGTAAGAAATTAGGATTGCCTGAGGTGCACACCGTGAATGAGCAGGGGAAGTTTGTGGAGGGCGTGCCCGAATTTGCGGGGATGTATGTAAAAGCGAAGCAGACTGAGGAGTTAATAATCGCATCACTTACCGCAAAAAATAATTTATTGAAAACGCTTCCCTATACACACGAGTATCCGCACTGCTGGCGTTGCAGTACTCCGCTTCTGTATTACGGGAGGAGTTCTTGGTTTATCGAGATGAGCAAGCTCCGCAAGGAACTGAAGGCGGAAAACGAGACGATTCATTGGGTTCCCGAACATTTGCGCGAGGGACGTTTCGGCGAATGGATTAAAGAGGTAAAGGACTGGGCAATTTCGCGCGAGCGGTACTGGGGCACGCCGTTGCCGATATGGGAGTGCGAGGAGTGCAAAGAGCGCGTAGTCATCGGCAGTGTTGCAGCGCTTGAAGCGACACAGATAAAGCGCGGTAATAAATATATTCTCATTCGCCACGGTGAGGCGGAGGGCAATATAAAAAACGTTATCAGTTGTTGGCCGGAGAAAATAGTGTTTCACCTTACGCTCAGGGGTCGCGTAGCCGCAGAAAAACTTGCGAAAAAACTTTCGAAGTCAAAGATAGATATTATATTTTCTTCGGACCTTACACGCACCAAGGAAACCTCCGCCATTCTTAAAGAGGCGACGAAAGCCCCTGTTATTTTTGACGAGCGGTTGCGCGAGATAAATACGGGCGATTTGAACGGACTTCCCGTGAAGGCGTACCAGGATTTTTTTGCGACGCCGATGGAAAAGTTCGTGAAGGCGCCTCCGAACGGTGAGACGCTTACCGCGCTTCGCATGCGCGTGTTTGGCTTCATTAAAGAGATGGAGAAGAAGTATGAGGGAAAGAAAATCGCGATTGTATCGCATGAGGACACGTTATGGCTCCTCGCGAGCGTGATGCAGGGCTGGGACGATGAGGATACTCTTGCAAAGAAAGAAGGGAAGGATGGCACATATATTGCGATGGGTGAGGCGCGCGAGGTCGCATTCCGCACTATTCCACGCGATGAAACGGGGCTCTTTGACTTGCACCGGCCGTATATTGATGCGGTGACCTACCCGTGTGAGAAGTGCAGAGGCGCCATGAAGCGTATCCCTGAAGTCGCGGATGTGTGGTTCGATTCGGGCGCGATGCCGTTTTCGCAGGCGCATTACCCGTTTGCTCAAAAGAAGGGCGTTGAAATAGATTTTCCTGCTGATTATATCTGTGAGGGCATCGATCAGACACGCGGCTGGTTTTATACGCTTCTCGCGGTTTCGACGCTTATGAAGAAGGGCGCGCCATATAAGAATGTCATCTCGCTCGGACTCGTGCTTGATAAGAACGGACAGAAGATGTCGAAGTCGAAGGGGAATGTGGTGAGTCCGTGGGACATGATACAGAAGCACGGCATTGATGCGGTGCGGTGGTACTTCTATACCGTGAATGCTCCCGGTGAGACAAAAAAGTTTGATGAGCTTGATATTGCAAAAGTCACGCGCCAGTTCTTTACGCTCGTCTACAATTCGTTTGTTTTCTTCAACCTCTACAGCTCGGCAAAATATATTCCGAAAACCACGCCGAAGCCTGTGCATCTGCTTGATAAATGGGTGATGGCGCGCTTGCACGAGACGATTGCGCACGCAACACAGTCGCTTGATGCATACGAGATAGGCGATGCCGCACGCACCATTGAGGAATTTGTTGGCGATTTCTCGCGCTGGTATATCCGCCGTTCGCGCCGTCGCTTGCAGAAGCCGGAGTCAGAACGCGAGTTCTCAGTAGTGTCGGGAGTCTATGGCTACGTGCTCGTGTCACTTGCACGCCTTATGGCGCCGTTCGCGCCGTTCTTTGCCGACGGACTCTACAAGTCGCTCTCACAGAATGCGAAAATGTCGGTACACCTTGAGGATTGGCCTAAGGTTGAAAAGAAGCACATTGATAAGGAGCTCATCGAGGGAATGGCGGAGGTCCGCCTTGCCGCAAGCATCGCGCTTGCGAAGCGTGCAGAATCGGCCGTGAAGGTGCGCCAGCCGCTTGCGGAGCTCACCCTTAAGAGCGAGAAGCTGAAGGGGAAGAAGGCGCTTCTCGATATTCTTATGGATGAGGTAAATGTGAAGCACGTTTCATTCAATAAGGAACAGGTCGAGGATGTGGTCCTTGATATGAACGTGACGCAGGAGTTAAGGGAAGAAGGTTCGCTCCGCGAGCTTATCCGTATGGTGCAGGATTTGAGGCAGGACGCGGGTTTTTCGCCGAAGGACATTATTGTGCTCCACGCAGAAGTGCCCGAATCAATCGCCTTTGTGCTTCGTAAGAATGAGGAGTTTGTGAAACGGGAAGTGAACGCAAAAGTAATTGAATTGAAGCGCGTTGAGCACTTCAATGCAGAATTGAAGACCAAGCTCGACGGTCAGGATATCTGGATTGCGGTGCGAAAAAAGGAACACTAACAAAACCCCCGCCATTCGGCGGGGGTTTTTACTTATAACTTACAACTAATAACAAGTGGAAATTAGTGAAAGATTAATGTCCGCCGTTATTCGTTATGGGTTCTTAGTTTACTCCTCTAGTCCCATTTTTCGCTTTGCCATAAGAAGCTTTTCTTCGGCAACTTCGCGCGCGGCTGCGGCGCCAAGGCGCAATACCGCTTCAACTGCCGGTAAATCTTTCATAAGTTCTTTCTTCTTTTGCTGGAGGGGAGCGAGTTCGGCGATGATGACTTCGGCGAGGCCTTTCTTGAAGTCAGCATAACCCTTACCTTTATATTCTTTTACGATGTCGCTGATTTTCTGACTACTCATTGCCGAGTAGAGCTCTAAGAGATTCGCAACTGCGGGGCGCTTCTCCGCGTCATATGCGATCGTGCTTTCGGAGTCAGTCACCGCGCTCATCACTTTCTTGCGGATAACGGACGGCCCGTCGTCAATAAAGACACAGCCCGCGGGGCGCGACTTCGACATTTTCTTTTTTGGGTCGTCCAAACTCATAAGGCGGGGGACGGACGTCATCAAGGGTTTCGGTTCGTAGAATATTTTTCCGAACTTCGTGTTGAATTTGCGCGCAAGCGTTCTCGTGAGTTCAAGGTGTTGGAGCTGGTCATCGCCCACGGGCACAAATTTCGTGTCATAGAGCAGAATGTCCGCGGCCATAAGAACGGGGTAGTCGAAGAGGCCGACGTTTGTATTCTCGGGCATATCTTCTGATTTATCTTTGAACTGCGTCATGCGGCGGAGCTCGCCGAACGGCGTGATGGTGTTCAAAAGCCACGTGAGTTCTGAGTGCGCAGAAATTGCGGACTGCTGGAAGATGATTGAAGGTTCAGTAAGGCCTGCTGCGAGGTAGTCCAAGGCAACCTCCATAATCTGCTCGCGCTTTTCTTTTGCGCTAAAGTCGGTCGTGATGGAGTGGAGGTCCGCGATGAAGAAGTAGCAGGTATACTCGCCTGAGTTCTGGAGTTCAACAAAGTGTTTGAGCGCGCCCAGATAGTTACCAAGGTGGAGTTTTCCTGTCGGCTGAATGCCCGAGACAATCACTGGTTTCATATGCAGTAAGAATATCATGCGGAACTAATAACTCACAACTAATAACAAACAACGGGGAACAGACCTAATAGTCCATTCCCCGTTATAAGTTATTTGTTTCTTCTACACTTCGATAATTACCGGCAGAACCATCGGCCGGCGCTTCGTCTTATTGAAGAGGAAGAGGCCAATCTGGTCGCGGATTAACGTTTTCAGGTAGTCCGAATCAAGGTTTTCCTTGTTGGGAATTCGCCCGATGATGCCGCGGATGCGTTTGCGGATTTCATCCAAGAGTCCCTGATGTTCCTTGAGATAAATGAATCCGCGGGAAATGATATCGGGGTTCTTGATGATGCGTCCGTCTGATTTCGCAATCGTCGTGATGATGACCACCATGCCTTCCTGGGAAAGCGAGATGCGGTCGCGGAGCACGACTTCGCCGACGTCGCCGACGCCGAGGCCGTCCACCATCACATAGTCCACAGGAATGCGTTCCGCGGTCTGGCGCACTTCGTCGGAATAAATTTCGACGACGTGGCCGTTATCGGTAACGATGGCGTGGTTCGGGGAGATGCCGAGCACTTCCTGTGCGTGCTTTGCGTTCCTCCAACGCATAAAGTAATAGCCGTGAATAGGGAGGAAGTTCCTCGGTTTCACTAAGCGCATTACTTCTTTCAATTCCTCCTGCGGCGCATGGCCGGACGAGTGAATCGCAAGCATTTTGTGATGGAAGATGAGCGCGCCCTGGCGAGCCATGCTGTCGCGGAGCAACTGCACCGGCTTTTCGTTGCCCGGTACGATTGAAGACGAGAGGACGACGGTGTCGCCCGGCTTAATCTTAATCTGCTTGTGTTCGCCGCTTGCGATACGCATAAAGCTGCCTTTCGGCTCGCCCTGCGCACCCGTGCAGAGAATCATCACTTTGTTGTCCTTATGCTTGTGGAGTTCCTCAAGCGGAATGATGGTGTCCTTTTTAATGTGGATGTACCCGAGGCTCTGCGCGATGCCGAGGTTTGTCTTCATTGAGAGACCGCTAATCGCAACTTTCCTGCCGAGCTCTTCGGCGATTTTTACGATTTCACCGAGGCGGTCGATGAGCGATGCAAACGTACCCACAAGGATGCGTCCTTCCGCGGCTGCGAAAATTTTGCGGAGCTCCGCTTCCACCACGCGCTCGGAGAGTGCGTAGCCCGGAGTTTCTGCGCCTGTTGAATCGAGCATGAGGAGGTTAATACCCTCATCGCCGACACGCTTCCACGTATCAATACCGCGGGGCGTTCCGTCCTCGTTATAATCGAATTTGAATTCTCCGGGGTGCACGATGTTGCCTGCGGGCGTGCGGAAAATGATTCCGACGCCGTCAGGAATGTTATGCGCCACATCGAAGAACGTTGCCGAGAAATACCGGCCGAGCTGGTGCGTTTCACCGCCCTTTACGAGCTGGAAACGAGGCTTCGGAGAGTTCGGAAAATCGTCCTGGCGCTTCATGATGACCTCTTTCGAGATGAGCGTCGTGTAGATGGGCGGGTTGCCGAGCTTTTCCAATACGTATGGCAATGCGCCGATGTGGTCGTAGTGGCCGTGCGTAATGACAATCGCTTTGATGTTCTTCCTCTTTTTTTCGAGGTAGGCGACGTTCGGAATGATACAGTCGACTCCCGGCGTATCCGTTTCGGGGAACTGGAGACCGACATCGATAATGATGATTTCGTCCTTGTATTCAAGGAGCATCATATTGCGTCCGATTTCATCAAGACCGCCGAGCGCGATAAAGCGCACCGGTTCTTCACCCTTGTGATGCGGAACGTGTGCTGCTGCAGCAGACACGGCTTCGTGGGCGTGCGTGCGTTGCGCTCCATGCGGACGCGCCGAATGCGGACGCGCTCCATGAGGGCGCCTCCCATGTGATTCACCGACTTTTGACTGCGAGGTTCGCGTATGCGTAACCATAACTGATGTGAGTTTCCGGCTTCTGAAAACGATTTCCTGTCTCAAAATTTGAGAAAATGATCGTACTACGAGACTGACCGAAAACCAATTAATACTACTCTTAATTTATTTTTGAATAGTGTGGGCAGGGCGGGACTTGAACCCGCAAGCCTGTGAAGGCATACGGCCCTGAACCGTACGTGTCTGCCAATTTCACCACCTGCCCTTAGATTTGACTGAAAACTTTCTGGAAAATGCTCTCACTACGAAACTTCACATAAAAAGCGCTTTCCAGACGGTTTCTAAACGAATCTGCTTATATAGGAGAGGAAAATCTTGTATACAGTATACTACACTCAATTGCGTTTTGTCAATCCCGTTAGAGGCGTCAGTCCATCACGTAAAGATTACTGATGAAATTTTGCACGATGATTTAATGCAATCGGCGCCTTGGTGCCCTGTCTCTAACGGGATCAATCTAGCAGTAGAGCAACTCGCTACTAGATCAATTCGGTAGTGAGTGAGCTGCTGCCGGATTTGTCCGTTATTTCAACACCCTCACGACTGCCACGCTCCATTGCTCAACATTTTTGAATCTGTCTTCGGGCGCGGTAATCTTTCCTGGTGCAAATCCTGCAAGCTGGGAGGTGTGCGCATAGAAATAGGGAAGCGTGAAGAGGAAGACTGAGGGCGTGTCGTTTTGGATAACCGTTTCAAGCCGCATGAGCGACTGTTCCTGAATGCCTGCATCATTCTTTTGGCGGATAAGCTCCATCAATCTGTCCGCCTCATTATTCTGGTAGAGCGAAAGGTTGAGACCAGGGTAGAAGCGCTGAGACGAATGCCAGAAGGGGAAGAGATCGGCGGGATTTTCGTAGATGTTTCCGAAGAGGAGCAGTTCATAATTTCTCGGCTTTACGTAATCATTCGCAATAGTATTCGGTTCCTCCGTTACTATTGAGACATCCGAGATGCCCGCCGCTATCCAGTCTTCCTTAATAAGTTCCGCAGCTTTTTCGAGGAAGGACATATGGGGCACCACGAGCGTGAGCTTGATGTCTTTGGTCTTCAATCCCGCAATTGTCCGCGCGGCGCCCACGGGGTCGTACGCGGGAGATGAGGTTGCGCTTCCCAGCCACTGCGGAACGGTGGTCGTGCCAAGCGCATCCTGCGGTTCAAATTTGATTAAACCTTTAAATACAGGAGATTCAATGACGCCACCGCGTCCCTTAAACGTTTCGGCGACAATTTTCTCTTTATTGATTGCAGCATTTAATGCATAGCGGAGATTTGCGTCTTTCAACGCCGGATTATTCACCGCATTCATAAATATCGCATAGTAGCGGGGCATAGGAACCGCCTCCATCGTGACGCGCGGCAATTCCTGGATGTCCGAGCCAAGCGGGAGCGTGCTGCCGAAGCCATTCACGCGGCGCAAGCGGAAATCTTTAATAAGGTCGTCCTGCGTTGCGTAAAATTTGAACGAGAAGTTGTCTATATAGGGGCGCGTACCGGCATAGTGTTCGTTTACCGAGAGGCGATACTCGGTAATGAAGCCATCTTTTCTCTTTGCGTATTGCTCAAACTTATAGGGACCATTACCGACGGGCTCAAGATTGTATTCGGAGAGATGCACATTTTCTATCGGAATTGCGCCGAAGATATGCTTCGGAATAATTTTCACGCGCTTCAGATTTTCCGTGAAAAATACGTACGGCGTGGGAAGCGTGAATTTCACCTGAAGCTGGCTCAGTCTCTCAACAGTAATGCCCTGCCAGTCTTTTGCGAGCGGGGAGCGCGCGTCTGGGTCTTGAATCGTTTGGACGGTGAAGAGTATATCGTCGCTCGTGAGCGGTTTTGCGTCATCCCAGACAAGACCCTCCTTCAGTTTCACCGTGTATTCCCTGCCGTCGTCGGAAACTTTCCAATCATCAAGCAGCGAGAAGAGCGGGGAGTAGATAAGCGCGCTTACATCCTTGTCCGCCTGATTTTCGGAAAGTACGGGGTTTACCATAATAGGCTGGCCGATGACGCCCTCGGCGTATGAGCCGCCCGCGATGGGGACATATGCGCTTTTTCCTTCAACCGTTACGAATGCGAATGCGGCAAGCGCGACGAAAAATGCGAGGAAGGCGATGGTAAGCGCGTTTCGTTCGTCGCGCGTAAGCGCTTTTAATACGAGTTTAATAGTTTGCATGTGAGGTCTTTCCGCTAATGGTAACAAAAACGCTCCCGTATGTGAATGTTGAGAGCGTGTTGTCTGATATTCGTTTTTAGAGTCTCGGAAATGCGAGGCTTACCACCGCGAGTCCCGCGAAGAGTACGGCGACAACAATCGTTGCCCAGAAGATGATGCGTTCAAGTCCGCGGCGCGTCTGGTAAGAACCGCCCTCGGTTCCTCCGAAGAGTCCTCCCGCTCCCGACGAACGCTCCTGAAGCAATACGAGACCGATGAGGAGCACCGAGAGCACCAACTGCGCGATGACGATTATTGTGTTCATAATTATTCTTTATATATCCAGCGCCCCGAGAGTGCGATGGCAAGATTCACTGCAGTGACGATAAGCGTGCCGTACAGCAATGGTATATATCCTTGGATTGTAAGGGGAGACGAGAAAAAGTCAAGAATTCCGAGTGTCAACGCATTGATGACGATCGAGAACAGTCCGAACGTGAGAAGGATGAGCGGACCGAAGAATAGTTTCAAAATCGGTTTTACGAGGAGGTTTATTGCGGTCAAAATCGCCGCGGCGGTCAACATTGCGATGAAGTCGCCCGAAAAAGTGAATCCGACGACGAGCGAGGAGGCCGCGTAGAGCGCGATGGTGTTTGAGAAGACGTGGAAGATTATTTCGCCGAGTAATTTTCTCATAGGAACCTATATCAATAATACTCCCATCCTGCGTTGCGAGCAATTTTCTTGCCCTGCAAGGCTTGCCGACGATGGCGTAGCCGAAGGCTACGCTGAGGAGGTGTAACGAAGGAGGGTGGGAAAATTGCCGCAACCCGAAGGGACATGTCCGAATTACGCACGCTCTGCGTCATTTTCTCCTTAATGTGCCGCTGCGGGCACATCTGCGTCGTCATTCCTTGACCGTGCGTAATTTGGTTCATATCGCAGGCGGGAGTATTACTGAAATAGGTTCGATTATATCAGCTGATTCAGGAGGCTTTCGCCCGTCATCTCTTCCGGCTTCGGAATGTTTAAGAGTCCCAGAATGGTGGGCGCCACATCAGAGAGAAGGCCGATTGTTTTGAGGTGCGGCGCGGATGCAAGCGGGGCGGGGCGCTTATATTCATTTTTTACCAGATAAAACGGAACGGGGCTCACGTTGTGGCGCGTTTCGGGCTGGCCCGTCTTCATATCGATGAGCACCTCGGCGTTGCCGTGATCCGACGTAATAATGAGCGTATGATTGCCCGCGGTTACCACATCCATAAGGCGCGCGAGTTCATTGTCGACAATCGTAACCGCTTCAAGTGTCGCATTGTAATTGCCTGTGTGCGCCACAATGTCGCCGTTTGCGTAGTTCATTACGATGAGGTCAAAGGCGCCTTCCTGCAGCGCGGAAACCGCACGGTCCGTAATGGCCGACGCCA
>JAKAHO010000035.1 GCA_021814835.1 bacterium | reverse complement strand
CGCATCATCAAGCTCTGCGGGTCCATGGAACTTTGTGGGGCCAAGCGGCACCTCACTCGACTATTACAGCGCCCCCTGCGCCGCGGGGTATAGAGGCGGTATAAACACTGGGGGTAATGCGCCGCCCAACACCCCGATTTGCATAGACCCTGTGCAAGTGAATAATATGAGGTATCTTAAATACCGCGTGCGGCTGCGCAGCAACCTGCTGCAGACCGATACTCCGCGCATTGACGACATCATTCTCAACTGGAGCAAGTAATGTATGAAACTATTCAATACCCTCAGTAATCAAAAAGAAGCATTGGAAAAACCCATTGGCCGCCCACTCAACCTTTTCGTGTGCGGGCCGACCGTGTATGACGCGGCACATCTTGGCCACGCGCGCACCTATATCGCCTTTGACGCCCTCGTGCGCTTTTTACGCTCGCAGGAATGGAGCGTGTTTTATCTCCAAAACATCACAGATATCGACGACAAGATAATCGAGCGCGCCCGCGAACGCGGCGTGAAGCCCGCGAAACTTTCCGCCGAATACGGAAAGGCGTACAAAAAAACGATGAAGAAAATCGGCGTGGCATCCGTCGACACGTATGCCGAAGCAAGCGAGTATATTCCGCAGATTGTTTCTCAAGTTGAGGCGCTTATTGCGAAGGGATTTGCCTATCGCATTGAGGGCAGCGGCTATTATTTCGATATCACCACGTTCCCCGATTATGGAAAATTATCGGGCAGGACGGTTGAACAGGCGGAAGATGCCGTGACCCGCATTGACGTAGGGATTCGAAAAAAGAACCGCGGAGATTTTGCACTGTGGAAGTTTGTCGACGTACCCGTAAAAGACCAGTCAAAAAAGTTTACCCACGTTCAGGGAGAGCCCGCGTGGAAGGCATCGCTCGGCTGGGGGCGGCCGGGCTGGCACATTGAGGACACCGCGATCAGCGAGGCGTTCTTCGGTCCGCAATACGATGTGCACGGCGGCGCGGAAGATTTAAAGTTCCCGCACCACGAAGCCGAGATTGCGCAGCAGGAAGCGGCCTCGGGCAAGAAGCCGTTTGTGAAAATGTGGCTGCATACGGGATTTATGCGCGTGAAGGGTGAAAAGATGTCAAAGAGTCTGAAAAACTTTGTCACTATTGATGAGTTTCTCGAAAAGCATTCCGCAGTTGCGCTCCGCTGGCTTATCCTCTCGCACCACTACCGCTCCCCTATTAATTTTGATGATGCGGCAGTCGAACAGGCAGAACGCGTACTCGCTTCGCTTCAAGAAACGTTGGACCGCCTCTACTTTATTTCCCGCCGCGGCGCGCGAGGAAGTGCGCAAAGCCGGATGTTTAATCTTGATGAACGCTCAATGAGGGCGCTATGGAACAACGCGCTCAACGACGACTTCAATACCCCAGAAGCCTTCGGCGCAGTCTTTTCGTTCATTCACGAACTGAACGCCAGCCTTTGGTCGCTCTCCCGTAAAGAGGCAAAACATGCAATAACCCATATCGCGCAGGCATTTGAAACCGTAGGAATCGAGCTCACGCCCGCAAAACCCTCACGCGAGGCGCAGTCCCTTGCTGAGGAGCGGGAGTTATACAGAGGAAGTAAACAGTTTGCGCAGGCGGACGCCTTGCGGGAAAAACTGCTTAGTTTAGGATACACAGTAGACGATACGCCGCTCGGGGCATTTGTGAGACGGGTATCGCACTAACTTATGCCGCATACTAGGAAGACCGGAGTGAAATTGCCGCCGCAAGACCTCGACGCTGAAGTGTCGGTGCTTGGCGCGCTTATGCTCGACAAGAATGCCATCATTCAGGTCGCCGACCTTTTGGTGCCGAATGATTTCTACCATCCTTCGCACCAGAAAATTTATGAGACGATTCTCGAACTTTTTGAACGCAGCGAGCCCATCGACATTCTCACCGTTTCGCACAAACTGAAGGGCAAGAAGATTTTTAAAGATATCGGCGGGACTGACTACCTTACCGATCTCGTTTCACGCGTGCCGACTTCCGCGCACATCACGCAGTATGCCAATATCGTAAAAGAAAAACACATCCGCCGGCAGATTATCAACGCATCGTCCGACATCAACGAGCAGGCGTTCGAGCATGCCGACTTTGAGTCGCTCATCGACGACGTTGAACAAAAAATATTCGGCATCTCCCAGCGCTCCCGTCCGCAAAAATTTGCGCACATCAAGGACGACCTCCCTGCCGCGTATGAGCGTTTGGAAAAACTCCACCAGGGCGACTCAAGCGCGCTCCGCGGCATCCCCTCGCACTTCACGAAACTCGATAATCTTCTTTCGGGGTTTCAACGTTCGGACCTCATCCTTCTCGGCGCGCGCCCATCAACCGGTAAGACTGCGTTCGCGCTCGACATCGCGCGCCAGGTTGCGCTCGGCGGACAAGCCGTCGGCATATTTTCAATCGAAATGTCCCGCGATCAGATTATCGACCGCATCATTTCAAGCCAGGCGCAAATTCCCTTGTGGCGCTTGCGCAGCGGCCGCTTGAACAGCGAGCTAGAGTTTGCACTGGTCCAGCAGGCGCTCGACGAACTTTCTAAGGCGCCCATCTATATCGACGACAGCTCCTCGCCTACTGTACTCCAGATGCGCTCCATTGCGCGCCGCCTACAGCTCGAGCAAAAACTCGACCTTCTTATCGTCGACTACATTCAGCTCATTAAGCCGAATACCTCGAGCGATAACGTGGTGCAGCAGGTCAGCGAGATTTCACGCAACCTGAAGGGCTTGGCGCGCGAGCTCAACATTCCCGTCATTGCGCTCTCACAGCTCTCGCGTGATATCGAGAAACGCGATTCAAAACTGCCCCGCCTCTCCGACCTCCGCGAATCAGGCAGCTTGGAGCAGGACGCCGACGTCGTTATGTTCCTCTACCGCGAAGATAAGGAACGCAGCGATTTGCCTGAGGGAGGACAAGACAATGTGAATGTGCTTGTCGCGAAGCACCGCAACGGTCCTACGGGCGCATTTGAGCTCGGCTTCGATAAGGAAAGGGTGAGTTTCCGCAACCTCGACACTGTGCACCATAACCAGGATGAATAGTAATGTTTCCAGAACCCATCAGAAAATTTATAGAAAGTTTCTCGCGCCTTCCCTCATTCGGCCCCCGTATGGCGACGCGCCTCGCGTTCTATCTCGTGTCGCTCGACAAGGGCACGCGCGCAAGCCTCGCAAATGCACTTGCAAACCTCAATACACTGGACCGCTGTCCGCGCTGTTTCTTTTTGAAAAATGAAGCAAATCAACTATGCGATATTTGCACCGACCGCGCGCGCGACCCTCGCATTATTGCGATAGTGGAAAAAGAAATGGACATCATCTCGCTTGAGAAGACCGGAAAATATAAGGGGCAGTACCTTGTCCTTGGCGAGCTTCCCGAAAAAGGCACGCTTGAGTCCGTGCACAAGCTCCGCCTCGAACATTTGAAGAATCGCATTACGCACGAACTCGGCGGAAAGGCAAAAGAAATTGTGGCGGCACTCTCCCCCACGACCTTTGGCGACTTTGTGACGAGTATCATCCGGCAGGATTTTAAAGACTTATCCGAGCGCATTACCCGCCTCGGGCGAGGCATCCCAACCGGCGGTGAAATCGAGTTCGCTGACGAGGACACACTGGGAAGCGCGCTTGAACGAAGAGTATAGCCAATCAAAAACCCGCCTTTACGGCGGGGTTTTTGTTGCATTCTTATACCTTGGTTATTTCAACTTCGGTGAAGTGCTGGCGGTGGCCCTTCTTCCTGCGGGTGCGCGCCTTTGAGCTGTACTTGAAGATTATCTTCTTCTCGCCGCGGCCTTGGGAAACAATCTTGCCTCCCACGAGTATGCCCTTCACGAGCGGGGTGCCGATTTCCACGGAGCTCTTATCAGCGGTCAAAAGCACCTTATCGAACGAAACGGGGTTGCCCTTCTCGCCCTCGAGCTTTTCCACTTTGAGCTTGTCGCCCACGCGGACTTTGTATTGTTTTCCACCTGTTTCAATAATTGCGAATGCCATAGCAAAAACAAGAATACCGTATATGCGTGGAAAATGCAAGGTATAAAACACCGCCCTCACGGCGGTGTTTTATGAAGCAATGGTGCTTATTCTACGCGCTCCTTCAACCGGCCGATAAGGTGCTGCGCATAGTCCTTGCCGCCAAGGCCGAATGCGAGACCGCCTGCGATAGCAAGCATCGCGACAAAGCCTGTAATGAGCGACTGGATAATCGCTACCGCGATACCGAGCTGGGTCAACGCCGTAAGGAAGCCAAAGACTACGACCGCCCACCAGGTGAGCTGGGAGAGGAAGTTCGCCGCGTGAAGGCGTGCGCCGCGAACTGACGCGCCTACCACCTTGCGGAGAAGATTTGCAATGACTACCGTCGCGAGCATCACGAGAACCGCCACAATAACGTTCGGGATGTAGAGCAAGATCTCGCGGAGGAAGTTCGAGAGCGAGTAAAACCCGAGAATATCGGTTGACGCGAGGAGGAAAACCACCACGAGAAACCAATATACGATTTTACCGAAGAACTTTCCGCTGTTGATTTGAAGCCCTGCGCGCTCAAAATACTCCTTGAGACCGAGGCTCAAAAGCGCCTTATCGAGCTTCACGAGGTTTACCACACGCTCCACGAGCGCACCCAACCCTCCCGCCACAATAAGACCGATAAGCAACACAATGAGCGCTCCCAACACGCTCGCCAATACGGTAATCGAACCGTTCCACAAGTTCTGCAATGACGTAACCACCACTGATGTCCAATCTTGAAGTACCATAGTTTATTTGATGATGTTTGTTGATTTCTTAATAACCTAATCCAAAACCGCCTGTCGACCTTTGTTTATTTCGCTTATCATTATACCATACGCTTACCTCTGCGATTTATATGAAACTTAAGACTAATCTGCACTTTCATACTGCCGATGACAAGGAAGATTCTATTCCTTATTCCTTTGAAGAGGCCCTCAATGAGGCGGTACGTCTCGGTTTTTCGTGTATTGCGCTCACCTGCCACAATACCTATGCATATACCGCCGAACGCGCCAGAGAAGCGGGGACGCGCGGCGTGCTCCTCATTCCGGGAATTGAGCGTACTGTAGAGAGAAAACACATTCTCATTCTTAACTGCGACGACGACATCTTGAGCGTGCATACATTTCAGGCGCTCGCCGCATACAAAAAGACCCACCCTGATATATTTGTGATTGCTCCGCACCCGTATTTGGGCGATTCACGCTCATTTTCGCTTGGCGGAAGACTTGAGGAACATATTTCTATCTTTGACGCCGTGGAGCAAACATGGTTTTACTCCTCGGCATACAATCCGAACAAAAAAGCCGCGAAGACGGCGAACCGCCATTCACTCCCCCTTATTGCGACATCGGACACGCATCAACTGAGATGGCTTAACGCGAGCTATGCGGAAATCGGAGTAAAAGAAAAAACCATTCCTGCTGTATTTGATGCGATTCGCAAGAGAAACTTCAAAAACGTTTCTTCCCCTCGCAGTCTTCTATTTGAAATGACGCCGTACGTCGCATGCCACGCGGCAGCCTACTACTTTTCACTCCTCACAAAAACGTTTATGCGATAATCTCTGAGTACGTATTGATGTGCTTCAAAAGCGCCAAGTCCTTCGCCTTCAACTGAGAAAGTATTTTCATCTCGGGGTCTATTGCGATAGTTTTACCGAAATACTGTCCCGATGTGAGATGCGGAAAAATTACATAATCAGCGCCCTCTGCATACAAAATCTCAGCCTCCCCCTCCGCCTCAGAGCGCACCACAATCTTCGGACGAGGCG
>JAKAHO010000034.1 GCA_021814835.1 bacterium | reverse complement strand
TAATATATTATGAAGCTTCAAAAAATGAGGAAGATGCAAGGTCGCGAGAACAATATCTTAAATCAGGAATGGGTAAGCGATTTCTCAAGAATCGTCTTAAACGTTTCCTGTCTCTAACGGGATGAAACCGTATCGCAATCTTAAAGCGGGCTCGCTTATTGAGGATGAGCTCGGCAAGATGTTCGCCCGCGACTTCAATTTCGAGGGCGCGCTCGTTACTATTCTCGATGTGCTCGTCGATGAGAAATTATTGCACGCCACCGTGCGCCTTGGTATTATTCCCTATGAGAAAGGACCCGGTGTATACGGGATGCTGACCCGCCATGCGGCGGACCTTCACCACCAGCTAGTGAGGAAGCTCAATATCAAGCCCGTGCCGTTTCTCAAGTTTGAAATTGTAGAGCCGGAAAAGAGCGCAGCAACACCGGCCGCGTAGAACGAAATGGATTATTTCGTATATATCATTCGGAGCGAGAAAAATGGTGATATATATGTGGGTAGTACATCTGATATTTCGAAAAGAATTGCCAGACACAACGCTGGAGGCGTAAAATCTACGAAGGCGTACAGGCCCTGGCGACTGCTTGAGAGCACTGAATATTCCTCGCGTTCTGAAGCAGTGCGAATGGAATTGTATCTGAAAACGGGACAGCAGAAGGAGATGTTAAGAAAGAGGTTTAGTTCGGCCACGTAGCCAAGTGGTAAGGCAAGGGTCTGCAAAACCCTTATGCGTGAGTTCAATTCTCACCGTGGCCTCAAGAGATTAAAAGAATAATTGAATGGGAGTGCAGATTTATTCCGCACCCTAATTAGGTCTGTGTCCCTGCGGGACATCTGCCGTAGGCATGATCTCCCTACGGGAGATGCTCAGAAGCACAAAATCCTTATGCGTGGGTTTGTCCCTACGGGACATCTGCCGTAGGCATGACAATTCCCACCTCGGCCTCAAAGAAAAACCCCCTGAACATCCGTAGATGTCAGGGGGTTTTATGATTGCAGCCGGGAGCCCAGGGCGCCGATGCCCTCTCCCTTTCGAACTCTTTGAGGGGCGGGGGTCTTCGCGGGCACTCCACGCCTACACCGAGCGGACGCTCAACCAGGAAATGATTAGCGCCAAAAACATCCCGCTAATAGCCAACATCAGCATCCCGAACTCTGGAAACTTCAGTTCGGTCGCACCCAAAATTCCTTCTGGGCGCACTCGCGCCGCATCAAGCGTCTGCATGATGCTGTGCGCACCCGCAAAAATTCCGTCGTTCATCCGGTTCTTGCGGAACTCAGGAGCGACGGACTCGTCGACGATGCGCCTCGCCGTGCTGTCGGAGAACTGAGCCGCGAGGCCGTTCCCCGCCGCGATGTGGATTTTCCGCTCCGCGGGCGCCACGAGAAACACGACGCCGTTATTCGGCCCCTTCATGCCGACGCCCCGCGAATTGCTGAGGTTGCGCGTGTAGTCTTCGACGGAGTAACCGCCGAGCGACTTCACCGTAACGACCACGATCTGGATTCCCGTCCGCGCGTCGTACTTCGCGAGCTCGACCTCGAGCTTCACCACCTCGTCTTCCGAGAGCAGGTGCGCGAAGTCGTTCGCGTAGCCCCTGTGCCTCGGAAGCTCTTGCGCCACCCCGATGCCGTTGCAAACGGCGAGGATGAAGAGCGCCGCCGCCACCCTAATGATGTGCTTCACGCTGTTCCGCCTTTCTTGTTTGTTTTGCTTTTTTCGTTGTGAAGGTACCATCATATTTACTCACGAAATTGCCATTTTGTCAATGTACATATCATTATTACTCCGAACGCAAAGCTTTAAATTAAAAAACGATTATTTGCAGCTAATTTGAAAAAACAGTATTGTGAGGAATGTGGACGGGCGAAGAAAACCCCTGATGGACACCCCCCTCCTGAGCTCGACCACATAAATGGCAACCATCTCGATAATTGAATAGAAAACTTAAAAGTTTTCTCTCCTAATTGCCATAATTTGAAACCTACCCGTAGAGGCAGGAAATTAAAAAGCCCGGGTGTTGAAATTGGTAAACAAGCGACACTTAAAATGTCGTGGGCGAAAGCTCTTGCCGGTTCGAGTCCGGCCCCGGGCACAGTGAAAAAGATTCTTATTGTAACGTCGGAATACGGAAGCGGACATAAGATGCCCGCGGAAGCGTTGTGCGCCGAATTTGTGCGCCAAGGCCATAGCGCCGAGGTTTTTGATTTCAAAGATATCATCGGGCGTTTTACCGAGCGCATCACTAAAGAACTTTTCAATTTTGCGACCACGCACGTTCCCCTGCTTCACCGCGGGCTCGCTGCCGCCACGGACTCGAATACCGTTCTTGATGCTATTGTCGCAATGGCCCCTGCGAAAGTATCCGAAAATCTCGAGGCGCATATTCAAAAAATGCGCCCCGATACGATAGTAACGACGTTCCCCGCCGCGAACAGGCTCATCGCCGAACTGAAAATAAAATATAACTTCCAGCTTGTATCGGTCGTGACCGATCTCGAAACGCTCCACGCATACTGGTTTGCGCCTGGCACCGATGCTTATATTGCGCCGCTCCCCGAAACGGTTGCTGCGCTGAAAGAACTCGGCGCATCCGCCGATACCATTTATGAACTTGGCTTTCCCCTCCGCGCAGCGTTCTTCGAACATAAAGATGTCAGCGCGTTGCGAAAAAAGCTTTCACTTCCCGGCAACTCATTCACCGCACTCTATATGGCACATACCGCCCCCGACCCCTTTGTCGAGGATCTTGCGTGGCTTCTTGAAAGGGCGGGCGGTATTACTCCCGTTATCGTGTGCGGAAAAAATGACGCATTGAAAGAAAGGCTTTCGCGCGAGCTCCCGCGCGCGCACGTGCTCGGCTTTATCGATAATATGGACGAGTATTTCCGCGTTGCCGACGTGGCAATCGGAAAGGCAGGTACGGGCTTCGTAATGGAGGCTGCCGCGATGGGTTGTCCCGTCGTTATCACCAAATACATAAAACCGCAGGAGGAGGGCAATGTGGATATTTTTGTAAAACGCGGATTCGGCTTCGTGGAAAAAACTGCGGTGCGCGCAATAAGGCGCGTCCTTGCCATAAAAAGTGAACCGGCGACCGCGAAAGAAGAGCGGTCCCGCGCCATGCGCGCCCTTTTCCCGCGCAATACAACTGAAGCAATCGTACGATTTGTCGCCGATTTGAAATAACCATACACTATTTCTATGAACCTCGAACAATTTAAACCGTCTGAGCCTTCACAAGAGAAGACGTTGCCGCTCTCCGAGCATAACGCGATTCAAAAAGCGCTCATTGAGGAATTCGGAATGACGCATGATAGTGCTGAGTCCGAAAAAAATGAAAGCGCGTTGAACTGGATTGCGCAATACGCGGGTGCGTTTCGACAGTGGAGCGAGAGTGAAAACAGCGCGCATCTTCTTGATGCGTTTCACAATGCTGCGAACGAGGGTGAGAAACGGAACGCGCTTCACGAAATGCAAAAAGAATTGGAACCATTGCGGCGGCCGAATTAGAAATACGGAACTAACAGTGGAAAACAAAAAGGAGCGGAACGAGTATCTCGTCCGCTCCCGTATTCTAATCCCTCGGCCAGCGCCACTTGTTGCGCGCGAGTTGCGCCATCGCGACGCGCAGTTCGCCGAATGTCTTCACTGAACTTGGGAATGTGACGCGCAAATAGCACCCGCGACATACAAGCGCATCGTGTGTTGCCGACACGCGCTTTCGTTCGACTTCGCCGCAGTACTTGTGCACGCCAGCGTAGTTGAATATGTTGCTCTCGTCGTTCTTGTGATCGACGAAGTGTCCGTAGCTGGGGGGATAACTTTCGCAAAGTAGCTCACCGTCGGGACCAATCAAGATTGGCTTGAACGGCGCGCTCCGCTCGATTTCCCTGCGAATTCTATCAACTAGAGCGGTGAGTTCATCTGGATTGTTCGCCACTCGAAAGAGCAACTGCGGATTTACAAGCTCCCACAGGCAGTTCAGCCACCGTGTGGCGGCCCAGTGGTCCTTGCCGTCCTCGCCGATAACCTTGAACGGCGAGTGAGGGTTCACCTTGTACGTACCCTCATACTCCCCGTTCATGTACCTGTTCCCAACGAGAGTGCCGACCGCGACCGCGCTTGGCTCGAAACCCGCCGCTGAGACGATGTCGAACATCTTCTTCAGCGCCTCGTCCGCAAACGCGGTCGACTCGTCGTGCTTTGCATGGCGCTTTGCAAACTCCACAAACCACGCCGCCAACGCTTTCACATCCGTCATGATTGCCTCCCTTTCCTGCGATGTATATGTAAATGAACCTTAGACATACCCTACACCCCGCCTCACTAATAAGTCAAAAACACCTTTCGGTGTTTTTTATTGTTATGCGGAAGGTGGAGGATTCGAACCTCCGATGCCTTGCGGCATACCGCATTTTCATGCCTTCGACAGATCCCCCGCAGGGGGACAAGTGCTATTCAGTTCAAGGCGGAGGGGGTGAGATTCGAACTCACGATGCCTTGCGGCATACCGCATTTCAAGTGCGGCGCGTTCGACCACTCTGCCACCCCTCCGCTTTGAACTTAATAACTGGCGTGTTAGACCACTCTGTCACCCCTCCTTTTTGCGCACCTACGGGACATTTCCCGAAGGGAAACAAATCCAGTGTACCCGAAAGTGCGCTCTCTGTAAACAAAACTTGTAATGATTGAAGATTTGTTCTATAGTAAGCGCACATGAATAAGAAGCGAAAGGTAGCACGCAAGAAGCACGCAAAGAAGGCGGGCAAAAAGATCAGCTTGCGCCACCGATAAAAAAACCGCCCCTTGAGGGCGGTTTTTATTTTTTGTCGGCAACAAACTTCTTATAAACTTCTTCGGACTTTTCTTTCGAGATTCCGTAGCGCGCCAGATGGTCAATCACCTTTTGCACGCGGTTATAATTTCCACCCCACGCGGGCGTCTCCTTTGGTAAGCCGAGATAGGCATACATTTCCCGCCATACCCCATTTCGTTTGATGAATTTATCGACTGAGTGGCGTGTTGCATGCCAGATACGCATGTCGATGCCGTATCGAGAATAGAGCCACAGTTGTGTGTAGTGGAGCACGTCTTCAAATTCCTCTCTCATTCCCGGCACATTCCACACAATTACTTCATCAAAAAGTTCGCGCACTTCGCCGAGCACAAACTTGAAATAGATTGGGTCGCCCCTTGTATAAAGTTTTCTGTATTCACTTACGAGCATACGCTTGATATTCTTTACTTTGCGAGGATGAGTGAGACCGCGAGAACAAGAAGGAAAAGAGTAAGCCACGCAATCGTTGTGAAAAGCATTTGAATAGCCGCGCGCTTCTCGCCGCTAATGAATAGCTCAATCGGTTTTCCGAGAACAAGAAAGCCGGTAACGGACGCTGAAATTATAAAAACAAGCAAACCGATAACCGGTCCGAGGAGGCCCGGATAACTTCCGAATATTTTCTCCGCGTTAAAGATGAACCACACAAGTGCGGATATGTACGCAAACACGCCGCCCGCGTTCACGAAACTTTTATAAATATATTCGTTTTTCTTCATAGAGTAACTATAAACGATGGTGGACCTATGGGGAAGCGAACGTCGCTTCGCTCTTACGAGCCCAGCGGTTCGTATGCTCCGCCACGGGAAAACTTCCGTTTTCCCGACCCCTTTCCCGTTCGATTCCCCAAAAGCTGATAAAACTTTTGTGGACCTATGGGGAATCGAACCCCAACCTCCTCCATGCCATGGAGATGTAATACCATTTTACTATAGGCCCCGATTTTCCTGTGGGCGTTGCAGGGATTGAACCTGCGACCTTCACAA
>JAKAHO010000033.1 GCA_021814835.1 bacterium | reverse complement strand
GCAATAATAAACGAACAGTGCACCAGAAAAAGCGGGACGCAATACTTCACGCGTACGACGCGCATGCGCGAGAAGTTTTGCGCTACGTTATTGTAAAAACCGGCGACGAGGAGATTGCGAAGGATATTGTCTCGGAAACATTCTTAAAAACGTGGAAATATGTGCAGGTAAACGACGTAAAGAACATCCGCGCCTTCCTTTACAGGACCGCCACAAACCTTGTAATAGATTACTATCGCATAAAACCGCGCAACACTCCCCTGCTCGAAGATATGCCGTTCGAATCCGATCACTCTCGGGCAACACTTGAAGAAGCGGTGGATGCGAGGGCGGCATTCGAAAAAGCGAGAGCGGCAATACAATGCTTGCCAAAAGATTACCGCGAAATATTCACGCTCCGCTTCGTGCAAGGACTCGAGCTGAAAGAAATAAAAGAGATTACCGGTAAGAGTATGGCAAACATCTACGTCATACTCCATAGAGGAACGAAGGCGCTAAAAAAGGAACTGGGTCATGAATAAAAAAATAACCGACATATTCCGACAATACAGACGAATGCCCGTGGATGAGACGTTCGTGGATTCGTTGCGCACGCACCTTTTAGAAACAATGGAAGCTGATGCCCATATGAATATTGCGCGGGAGTTGACCGCAGAGCGAACCGCCCTTGTCCTTCCTATGCGCCGCCTCGTGCCCGCGCTTCTTGTACTCTCGCTTCTCTTTACAAGCGGCGGCACCGTCTTCGCCTCGCAAAAAAGCCTGCCTGGTGAAACGCTCTATTCGGTAAAGCTGCTTTCGGAAAGTGTGCGCGTCGCAATTACGCCCACCGCGGCAAAGAGAGCGGAGCTACGGATGGCGTATGCCGCAGAACGAACGAAAGAAATAGAAGAAGTTGTCACCCGCCGTGATAACAATACATTCACACCGTCCGAATCAAGGGATATCGATAGAGCACTTGAGAATTTCACGAGTAACCTTGAAAAAGCGGGAAAACACGCCGACGAATTGCGTGTGGGGGGCAATAAAAAAGAGGCAGGGAGAATAGTTGTCGGCCTTTCCAAAGACGCGCTCATCTACCGGGACATCCTCGAAAGATCCGCGAGCTCGACAGAAGAAGAGCCGGTACGCGAACATTTGCGGGCAGCAGCAAGCTCGACAGAATTATTCCAAAGAAAAGCCGAACAAGAATTCCGTGATAATGAAAAGGACTTCGAACAGGATAATGGACAAGCCACAAGTAGCGACGGGGGCGAGAAAAACGGAATGGACAACCTCGAGTTGCCCGAAAAAAATGCCGGACGCGGAGATGCGATAAAAACCGAAAAATCTTCGAAAGAGTCCGCTTCAACGGGAAACGCGACAGAACGCGATGAGGGAGTACATACAACGCCGAATCAATAAATCGGCGCAGTTGGCATTTTGCCCATTATTATATATCTTCCTATATGCACGTCAGCACGTTGACACGGGAGGAGATCCTATGGCCCGCGGCACTGAACGCTTTCAACCATCCAGAACAAAAACACCACGAAATATATTTTACGCTCGCCGCGCGCAATAAATTCAACATAATGCAACGGCAGTCGAAGCGGCTCGGCGAACCCATGAACGCGCGTGCGGGACAAACACCGGAAGGAGCGCTCTATCCAGTCTTTATTTCGCTTGAAGAGGCGCGCGAGTATAAACTCATTATCGCCTCGCTTCCTCTCCCTACCATGTAGGGGCTTTTTATTACTTGACATTTCCATAAATTGGTTTATACTAATTGCAGTTCCAAAGCTTTCCAGCTCTCCCTAGGAGGATATACAATGAGGTTCGGTCAGTTTAATCACCCCGAACGGCGGCCGGGCGAAGTATTCGTCGCATACTTCGTGAAGCAGGCCGCGAGCATCGCGGGCTACCGTTCGAAGCGGCTCGGCGAGCCCGTCGACGACGGACTCGGCGACAAAGACGCCCACGGACGCCCCGTAGGAGATGACGTTGTATTCCCACTCTTCATCTCCGAGGAGGAGGCACGCGAGGCGGGCATCATCCCCGCCATCAAGTCCGACCGATAGACAGCCCGCCCCCGCGCCCACTAAAGACGCGGGGGTTTTACTTTTTCTGACCAACGTTTACTTCGTACGGAGCCGCAACGCATGATGCGTGGATCATCCCTACCAGAAAGGAGCATACATGTGGAACGCGGACCCCGCTTACTCGACCGCTCCCCCAAAAAAGCCGAATGAATGGTTCGTTGGGTATTTTCTCAAGGATCCGGCAGCAACCGCACGGCGCAACTCGAAGCGGCCTGGCCAACCCATGGGCGATGCGCACATTACGGCACACCCCCCCTCGTTGATGTCCTCGGAGCGCACAAAAAGGGGGTTCGAGAACGTCCCGGCCGACCCGTCGTAGCAGCAACAAAGACATTTCCCGTAGTCCCAGTCGCAAAAGCGGTATTTCATTGCAGGAGTTTACAATTGCAAAGTTTGTGGTATCATTCCCCCTATCGAGTACAGAGTAAACAACCAAATAAAAGCGCCGGAACTTCGCGTCGTTAGCGACGCAGGAGAAAATCTGGGCGTTATGTCGCTCTCGGCAGCCCTCACGGCAGCTCGAGAACGCGGTCTCGACCTCATCGAAATAGCCCCGACAGCGAATCCCCCGGTCGCAAAGATCATCGGATTCGATAAGTTCCGCTATCAGCAGGTGAAGGAAGAGAAAAAGAAGCGTCACGTGCAGAAAGCAAAAGAGCTAAAGCAGGTACGCATCACCCCGCGCGCGGCAGAAAATGACCTAATGGTAAAGGTGAAGAGAATCGAAGAATTCCTTGCCGAAGGCCATAAAGTTGAGATAGGGTTGTTCCTCAGGGGACGCGAGAAAGGAAACAAGGATTGGGGCCTTATGAAACTCAAAGAGTTCATGAAAATGATAACCACTCCCCACCAAGTAACGCTCCCGCCGAAACAGGGAGGAAGAGGGTTCATCGCGCAGATTACGAAAAAATAATCATATGAAAAAATCAAAGAGCGTATCAAAGAGAATCCGTGTCACCAAAACAGGCAAAGTCATCCGCCGCCCGATGGGACTCGGACACTCAAGAAGCAATAAGTCGAGCACACAGATGGGAAGGAAGAAGCTCAACAGAACGTTGGCGGTATCCCCCTTCTAATATCAATCACACACCATGACACGCGTAAAAAGAGGAACAATCGCCCACAAGAAACGTGAAAAGCTTTTAAAGCTTACGAAGGGTTTCATGTGGCGCAGGAAGACCACGGAACGGGCAGCGAAAGAAGCGCTCCTCCACGGTCAGGCCCGTATGTTTAAGGGCCGCAAAGAAAAGAAGCGCGACTTCCGTGCGCTCTGGCAGGTCCAGATCGGCGCAGCAGTCAAGGCGCAGGGTATGAACTACAGCACTTTTATGGGAGCCTTAAAGAAGAAGAACGTGAAGCTCGATCGCAAGGTACTCTCGGAAATTGCACGCACCGAACCGAAAGTATTCTCCGCGATAGTAACACTCGCAAAGAAGTAAAAGAAAAATCCCTCGAAAGAGGGATTTTTTGTTGCTTACTGTTGAGTACTGGTCGCGGCTGCCTGCTTCGGAGGATGCTGACGGGGCGCGGGACCTCCTTTCTTTTTCGTAATCGCGTTATATGCCTTCCGAAGATTGAGCTTTAATGTCGGCGAAATGAGCATGCGGTGCGCATCGCGGTACAAGAACCAACCGTATCCCTCATGCTGTTCCCCTTGGTGATTATCGGGAACAATTTTTATCTTTATCTCCTTCTGCTTTGTTTCTGCAAGGTAATACGTGACTACCTTAAAAATCTTCTCCTTATCGCGCGTATAGGTAAACTGGTCCTCCACCTTGAACCAGCTCTTGAAGTGAAGCTCCTCCTGCTTCAATCCCGTCTCCTCGTTCACCTCACGGAGCGCCGCCTTAAAGTTCGTCTCCCCCTCAAGCTTGCCCTTCGGGAAATTCCAGTATGGACCGCCGTGGTAGAGCAACATAAACTTAGGACCCTCTTTAGTCCTTCTGAAAATGATGATGCCGGCTGAAAATTCTTGTCTCATATCGGGCTTTCCAGAATTGTACGCTATTTATTGTTTATGCGAAACCGTCCACAAAAAGTCATTATTAACGAAAGCGACCGAGAGTGTGTCACCCCTTGAAATTTCGCGGCGCAAAATTTTTTCCGCCAATGCGCTCCTCACCTTCTCGGATACTACCTGACGCAATGGACGCGCGCCGAATACAGGGCTGAAACCGAGCTCAGCAATCTTCTTGAGTGCCGACTCGTCTATCGTAAGGTCAATCCCCTGCGCCTCGCGCAACGTCGCCACTACCTCTTTCACAAGATATTTCGCCACCACATAAATCTCATCGAGGTTCAACGAACGGAACACAATAATGTCAGAAAAACGATTGATGAGTTCGGGCTTAAAGTAATCAACGAGTTTTTTCTTGAGCTCCTCAGCAATCTCTACTGTCTGCTTCCCCGCCTCAATTTCTGATTTAATAAGCTCCGAATGCGCATTTGAAGTTGCGATAATGATCGTATTCTGGAAATCTACTGTCCGCCCAAGGCTGTCAGTAAGACGTCCATCATCAAATACCTGCAGGAAAAGGTTCAAGATATCCGGGTGCGCCTTCTCGAACTCATCGAGCAGTACAAGGCTGTAGGGAGTTTTAAGCACTGCATCGGTGAGCGCTCCCGACTTTTCCCCGTCAGGCGTGCCGATAAAGCGGAAGATGCTCTGCTTGTCCTGATACTCGGACATATCAAAGCGAAGCATAAAGTCTTTCGAACCGAACTGAATATCCGCCACAATTTTCGCGAGCTCCGTCTTTCCGACGCCCGTCGGACCCACGAAAAGGAAGGCGGCAATAGGACCGCCCTTGCGCGCCAATCCGCTCCTGTATTCGCGTAATGACTGCGAGACTGATTTCACTGCCGCCTCCTGGTTCACAAGCCGCTCATGAATAATACTTTCGAGATTCAATAATTTCTCCGCCTCAATCTCCCTCGCCTGCCCGATGGGAATCTTGCTCTGCTCCTCGGCGACCACGACTACATCCTCGGCAAGCAGTGTTTTCTTCCGATCGTCTTTCGCTTTCACGAGCGATCGCTTCAACAAATCCTCAGCATTCCCGGGAAGCAATGTGTCGTGGAAATACCGGTGCGCGAGGTAGACCGCCTTCTCAAGCGCACGGAATGTGATAAAGACACCGGACTGCCTTTCAAGCAATAACGATAAGTACACGAGATACCGCAACGCATCACCCTCGGAAATTTCTTCAATATTAAGCACTTGGAACTGCTCAAGGAAATCGGTGCGCGGTTCAATGTACTGCTTGAATTCGCGCGCATATGTGTCCGCAATAACGGGAATACCATTATCTTTAATGAGCGGGAAAAGAATATCAATCGCATTCATCGCCTTTGCTGAACCCGTCCGGAAAAGATTATGCATATTCGGAATATAGAGCACGATATTTCCCGCGCGTACTATCTCGCTTGAAATGCGCTCCAACCTTCCCGCAAGCGCTTCCGCGGCAACATCAGAAATAATACTGCCGATATCAAGCGACACAAGACGCTTATCGAACAACACCGAAGGAACGTCGTCCTTCACCATTCGGTATGCGAGGTGTTCAATAATGGCATATTTTCCGGAGCCCGGCTCGCCCACAAGCAGGGCATTCGGTTTTCCGGGACGCGAGATAACCTGCAGCATCGTATCAAATTCTTTCTCGTGGCCGATAAGAAACCCCGCCTCGCCCGCACGCGCAAGGTCGGTCAGGTCGGTACTGAATGCATCCAGCGTAGGCGTGGGGCGCGCCGTCCACGCACGGTTCATAATGCGTTTCCTTACAATACGGGGGCGCGACACGAAACCTCCTAATGCGCGGGGCAACCCCTTAAGACCAAAAAGCGCGCGCTTCCACCGCCCGAAAATAACCGCCTCCTGCAAGCCGGGGGTCGATAATTCAAAAAGTTCAAAAATCTTCGCGGTCTGCGTATCGCCGATTTGCGAGAGCGCCACAAAGAAATTACGGGAATGTACAAACTTCTCGCCCGTCGTGACCGCATTTTCATACGCGATAATTGCAAGCGACTCAATGGCATTTAACAGCTCTTCTTTCTTCATCTCGCGCGAGGACTCCTTAAGCGCGCCGTCGATTTTTTCATGAAGCGAGCGCATATCCACCGAAAGGCGCCGCATCACCTCTTTAATTTCGCCGTGCTCCAACAACTCCTGGAAAAGAATAAGATAGAAGTTTTTCTTAAGCATCCGCGCTTTGCGGTACGAATAGTTAATAACCTGATATGTATTCGGCGTACACGCGAGCGCAATATTTTTCTGAGAACCCCTAAGTTCTACTATTGCACGCTCGCCGTCCTTCCTGTGCGAGGCGCGGTCAAGCAGAAAAAACACAACGAGAATTGCCGCGCTATGTAAAGCGCGGGAATCCGATACGGAAAGAAATGCGACGCTGACCACAAGCAACGTGTAGGTAGAATACCCCGCAAGACGCGTAAGAAATTCACCGAATGAAGAGAGTAAAAGCCGTGGTTCGCGGTAAATAAACATACAATTTAGAAGAAAATTTTATACACGAGGAGCGGAGGAATGGCGAGCCACGCAAGATACGCGGCGATAGCCGCCGCAAACACAACCGCATACACCGCCGTTGCGCCGATGAGACGGACAAAACGGAAACCGAAACCGATAATGTGTCCGAAAAATGAATAATCGCC
>JAKAHO010000032.1 GCA_021814835.1 bacterium | reverse complement strand
GCTTCTTCGGAGTCGTCGTGAACACTTTAAGACACACGCCGCGCTTAAACGGAGACGCTGAAACCACACGGCGGTTTTTCAAATAGTTGAAATAATAACTGAGACCAGGTGACGTGTCCTTGGCCTTTTTGCTTGTCCTTCCCTTCTTAATTAGTTGGCGAATAGTTGGCATGTATTAAACAGGGATTAGTATAGGGGGCATCTCAAAAAACGTCAACCCCGTTAGAGGCAGGGTGCCTACGGCACCCGTTGTTCATCTACTCTACACAACATTTACAAATAAAACAACAAAATAATTAGGATATGACATGATTGCGGTATGGCGCCCCTAAACGGGGTCAACTCCTGTACGGCAGAATTATACCCCAAGGAATAATCGGGCAAGAAACTCGATAACGGGGGCGATAATCGACATGCCGAGGAAAAGAAAGGCGAGCAAAAAGAATATGCCGTACCGCTCGAGCATCTCGCGTATGCCGTTCGCGGCCCGCGGCAGGAGCGCCAAAAGAACTCCCGAGCCATCAAGCGGAGGAATAGGAACAAGGTTGAATATAGCGAGCTGAATATTCGTCATCACGATAATGATGAAGAAATTCTGCAATGCGAGCGCAGTAGCGCCCGTGGAAAAATACGGCAACGCACGAAAGAAGACCGCAAACACCGCAGCAAGCGTAAGGTTGCTCAAGGGACCGGCCGCGGATACGTATGCCATATCGCGGTCGCGGTGCTTAAAGTAGCGGGGGTCAACGGGCACGGGCTTCGCCCATCCGAAAAGCACTCCCGTGTTCGAAAAATACATAATGAGCGGCAAAATGACCGAACCGAACAAATCAATGTGAGGAATCGGGTTCAAGGTGAGCCTGCCCGCACGCTGTGCGGTGGGGTCTCCAAGGCGTTGCGCAACAAAGCCGTGCGATATTTCATGCACCACAACCGAAAATACGAGCACAATTAACTTAAAAACAAATAATGCGCTGTCCATTGGTGTCTACCCCGTTAGAGGCAGGGTGCCTATGGCACCCGTTGTATATTCACTTTACACAATTTCTACAAACAAAACAAAAATAATCAGAACCCATCATGTTCGCAGGCGTGGCGCCTCTAACAGGGTCTACTATACCATACACGCAAGGTTCAAGTGATATACTTTGAATATGGAAAAAGATAACGTCTTGTATATCGCCCTCATTATTGTGGTCATCGCCGTTATGGCGGGTTTCTACTTTGTATTCGATAAACTCTCGTCGCTCTCAACGCAGGTGAGTAATATGGCGCTTACATTAGAGCTCGGCAAGAATATACAGGCACCAGCGCAGACCGCTCCCGTAACGGCAACGACGACCCCCGTCGCTTCTCAGCCGACAGAAGCCCCCGCCTCCGCCTCGGGTATCACGATTGCGACCGCGATACTCTTTGACGCGCAATCCAGCTCCGCGCTTCTCCCGCAGGCAACGACCACAATTGAAGTCGAGAGCGTCACAAAGAACGATGACGGCTCCCTGCTCGTAAATCTAAAAGCATTTACCTCAAACGCGAGCTCCTACACCGCAATCCAGCCGAAAGACTTTTTCGCAATCGTGGATTTGAGCGGCGAGAACGTTGCTCCCTCAAACGTTGAAGGATTATTCCAGTCTATGCCGCCAAAAAGCTCGGTTACGGGCCGCGTGACGTTCACGCCCGCCGCAAACCGCAACACGCTCATCCTTCAGGTGGGCTCTGGCGACAACGCGCGGTATTATGAGTTCGATTTTCTTAAAAAGAGCTACAAAGAGACGATAATCGGGTAAATTGTTCTCCCCTCTTTACAACGGTAAGAAAAATGATACAATTTGGAAACTATGAGGAAATGCGAGAGGTGCGATAAAAGCTCAAAGATGGGTGGTACACGCGTACTGCTCCGTGGTAAGCACAACCCCACGAACTGGACCAAGAAACGTGCAAACCTTCAGTGGACCAACCTTTTGGTTCCCGGAAAGCGCTCATATGTTTGTATAAGGTGTATGAAGACGCTCAGCAAAACGAAGTAACAACAAAAACCGCCCTTCGGCGGTTTTTTGTTTCACAAGTAAAGAAATGTGTGTATACTAAGGCTTGCGAGAAACAGAGATTATTCGGGCTGTAAACGCAGACGTTTGCATCCCCTCATTACGGCTGAAATGAATATGCGACACATTCATTTCATCCTCCATTCGGGCTGTAGTATACCGGTAGTACGCATGCATGGGGTGCATGTAGACCGGGTTCGATTCCCGGCAGCCCGACACAAAAACAAAAAGAGCTCATAAGAGCTCTTTTTGTTTTCTCGTGTCATGCGGGAATCGAACGGAAACCGTTCGATTCACTGCAGTCGACGAGCGAAGGCGAGGAGATACTAAAGGTCAGCAGACCGTATGTGCCCGACAAATAAATAATGACCGCCACTAAAAGTGGCGGTCATTATTTATCTATGTCGTTGTAGAATTGATTGCAAAAATGTCCGTTATCCTCGCGCACTTTTCGTCGTGAAATTATTGAATTTTTCGCCAGAGCAAGGCGCGACGACGAAGGAATACACAACGAGTATTTCGAGGAGGAGCAACGCAGCTATGGTGAAAAATGCAATGATTTCATAGAAAAGGTGTGTGAGGATAGCGGACAAAAAAGAACCCCGCTCTGAAGAATTCGACGGCTTAATAGTAAGTGGGTTTCCTCTGCTCCACAGCCCCGGACGAACCAGCGGTGTGAAGACAATACGGAATCCCTGTACAAGTCATTTGAGCCGAAATCTTGGAAAGCAGGATTCAATTACATTATACCAGTCCGCAGGAAAGATTCGAGACCAACAAGTGGATAACTGAGCATAAAATAACCCGCATCATCTGCGGGTTATTTCGGCTATTTGTTCAATATGTGATCGAGGTCTACATCGTAGAGCATAATCTCATTGATGTGATGATACTGGATAAGCTCCTCGTCCTTAAACCACAACTTCAATTCCCTCTCAGCCTCTTTCGGCTCGTCCGAGCAATGAATCAGGTTGCGCACGCATCGCCCATCCGTATTTGCGATTGCATACGAATCAATCGTGAGGTCAGCGCGGATGGTGCCAACGTCAGACGTTAAGGGCTCCGTACCTCCCACAAGTTTCTTTACAATACCCACCGCCTCGTTGCCTTCAAGGCACATTGCAAGCACGGGACCGGACGTCAAAAACTTCACATTGCCCTCCAAAATTTCCTTGCCGTATTCGAGCGCCGTTTTTTCAACAGGCAAACCCTTTTCTTTCTTTCCCGCAATCGTGCGCTCGCCTACCTTTATGCACCATGCATCGTCCTTCGCATAATGCGCAAAGCACTGCTCGCGCGTCGGCACTAAAAATTTAAACGCAACAAACTTCAACCCCGTGCGTTCAAAACGGCCGATGATTTCCCCTATTAAACTGCGCTGAATGCCGTCAGGCTTAATGAGCGCGAATGTTCTCTGTTCTTTGTGATGTGCCATATTAATTTCATTAACTCACTACATACAACCAATAACTTATAACGCGAATTTTTTGGTCTTTGATTGTACTGTTGTGGGTTATTAGTTGTTAGTTCTTAGTTTTTATTACTTGGATATGCTGTTCGCGCAACTGCTCCACGGGAATCTCCGAGGGGCCGTTCATCATAAGGTCGGTGCCGTCGCCTGTCTTAGGAAATGCGATGACTTCGCGGATATTCGGCTCGCCTTCCATAAGCATCATAAAGCGGTCCATACCCCACGCGATGCCTCCGTGAGGAGGTGCGCCGAAATCAAAGGCCTCAAGCATGTGGCCGAAGTTCCTCTCGATGCGCGCGTCTTCATAACCCATAACGCGGAACACTGACTTCAAACCTTCCGAACGGTGATTGCGGATGCTTCCGCCTCCCACCTCGATACCGTTCAATACAATGTCGTACTGCGTGGTAAGAATATTTTCAATATTGCGCTGCGCAAGCAAGTCATCCATAAATTCGGGTTTGGGCGCCGAAAACGGATTATGCGTAAACGTCCACGTTCCCTCGTCGGTCTTCTCGAAGAACGGGAAGTCAATGACCCAGCAAAATGCGAGCAAATTCGGGTCGTTCTTATCCTTACGGATGTCGGGTCTGTCCGAGCCGTACTTCTCCATCGCCTCTTTGTACGTAATGTGCGGGAAAGGAATCTCCTGAATCTTTTTCTCGGGGTACATCTCTTTCACAAGCTTAATAAGAAGCTCTTCGTTCACCGCCATCACATCTTCGCGCTTCACGAAGCTCATCTCCATATCAAGCTGGGTAAACTCGGGCTGGCGATCTCCGCGGGAATCTTCGTCGCGCAAACACTTCGCCATCTGGAAGTAGCGGTCCATACCGCCAACCATCAAGAGCTGCTTGTACTGCTGAGGAGACTGAGGCAACGCGTAAAACATTCCGGGGTGGACGCGCGAAGGAACCAAAAAGTCACGCGAACCTTCCGGAGTGGACTTCGAAAGCAATGGAGTCTCAATTTCCACGAAGTCCTTTCCTGAAAGGAATGAGCGGATAAGCTGAAACACTTTTGCGCGCGTGCGCAAATTCTTCTGTATGCGCGGACGGCGCAGATCAAGGTAGCGGTACTTCATACGCACCTCCTCGCCGATAGTGAGCCCGTCGGAAGTTACTTCAAGCGGAGGCGTGTTCGCCTCAGAATAAATCTCAAGTCCTGTCGCCATTATTTCATACGAACCGCTCGCCATCTTCGGGTTCTCAAGACCCGCGGGGCGGCGCTGAACCGTACCCTTAAGCTCAATAACCCACTCCGAGCGGAGCTTGCTGGCCTTCTCGTGAAGCTCCTTGTTTTTGGGCATAAACACTACCTGAGCGAGGCCCGTCCAATCGCGGAAATCGATAAAAATGAGCTTGCCGTGGTCGCGACGGGTATCTACCCAGCCCTTCAACGTGATTTCCTTCCCTTCATGAGCCCCTAAATCCCTCGTGAGTATTCTCATAGCAGAAAAATGATACCACGCAACTATTCACGCGCCAAGTGAACTAAACCGTCATTCGTGATACGCATAGTGACCGTTCCGTCCTTGTCTGTCCTAAACACGCGCGAGCCGACACTTGCAAGACTTGCGAGCGCCTCCGACGTCGGGTGGCCATAGGAGTTCTTCCCCACTTCAATCACCGAAAGTACAGGACTTAACGTGTGCACAAACTCGTCTATAAGCGCGGTGCGCGAGCCGTGGTGCGGCACCTTCAAAATATCCACGTGGGCAGGAAACTCCTGCGCAAGCTGGCGCTCCGCACCCTTTGCCACGTCTCCCGTGAAAAGCGCAGTTGTGCTTGCAAAACTGATTTTTAAAACAAGCGAGGTGTCATTCAAATCTTTTGATTGGGCGAGCTGCGCGTTAGGCGAAAGAACCTGTGCCACCCCCGCCCCGCTCCGTATCGCGTCGCCCTCGCGGAGTGTAAGCATCTTCACGTGATTATCCTTCAACGCTTTCATAAGCGCATTGTACGCCGCTCCGCTTCCTGCTCTCCCTGTCCAGACAAAGATACCCACGCGATAGTGCGTAATTACATCAATAAGCCCCGAAAGGTGGTCCGCCTGCGCATGCGTCAAGGCAACGACATCAATCGTGCGGTGCGTGGGCGGCAATAAGGGCGCAAGCGCACCAAGAATATCTCCATCCGCGGGTCCGCCGTCAATGAGCATTGTCTTGCCCCCGGGAAATGTGATGAGTTCCGCATCTCCCTGTCCGACATTCAGAAAGCTCAGTGACATCGCGTGCACGCCGTGCACGTCTGCGATTACCCAAAACCAAAGCATGCAATCAAGTATTACGAGCGCGGTTACCAGCGGCACGAGCCGTGCAAGATGGAAATTCAACCAATCAAACAGCTTTTCTGTCATTATTTTTATTATAGTGAAGCGTAACTGCTCCAAGTATCACATAATAGAGCACAATAATCACTGCGCCGATTTTTATGTGTACAGGAAAACTTATTCGCGCAAAGAAATAAATAAGTCCAAGCTCGACTTTTAGGAAGACTGATGCAAGAAGCCCAAGGAACTGCGCGAGGTAGCGTGAAACAAACGACGCACCCGCAGTCAAAAACCCGAGCGCCATCGTGGTGGGAACAAGCTCGAGGATAGCGATATTGGAAATAATTGATACCGGAGAAATGATACCGAAGTTTGTGATGAGAATGGGCAATGTCGCGAGCTGTGCCGCACTTGTGGTCAACATATTGTCTTTCCACGATAAGAAACTCGTATCTTCCTCCTTCATTCCGAACATCTTCATAAGCGCGGGGCGCAGATAGACAATGCTGATGAGCGCAAGAAATGAGAGCTGAAACCCCGCATCAAACGCCAATACTTTCGGATTTGCGAGAACCATAAGCACTGCAGCGCACAAAATGACATTTCTGAAGTCGTGCGCGCGCCCGATGTCGCGCGCAAGAAGCACAAGAAAGCCAACAATGCCCGCACGAACCACCGACGCCTCAGCGCCGGTCATAACAACAAATGCAATAATGACGAGCGTCGCGAGTACAAACGAAATCCTACGAGGAAAGAAAAGGAGAAATATTCCGAGCGCTACCGCAACAAGAATAGTGATGTTGTATCCGGAGAGCGCAACAAGGTGCGTGGTGCCGCTCTTCTGCATTGCGTCCTTCAATTCAGCCGAAAAACTCCCTCGCGCGCCAATCGTGAGTCCTCCCATAAATACCGCCTCCTGAGGCGGAAGAGTATCCGAATAGGCATTCATAATTGCATGTTTTACGGCAAGAAGTGCGGACATAATACGCGAACCATTGTTTTCTCCCGTTGATTCAAGCACTG
>JAKAHO010000003.1 GCA_021814835.1 bacterium | reverse complement strand
GAGCATTGCGAAAAAATGAAGCCGCTCGTTGAGAAATTGGAGCGGGAGCTTGATGTGGCCGTGGAGAAGCTCGAGGTGTGGCACAACGATGAGAACCGAGAGACTATGACGAAGCTCGATGTCGAGCACTGCGACGGCGTTCCCTTCTTTTATAACGAAAAATCAAAGCAAACGATTTGCGGCGAGGCGGAGTATGTAGACTTACTCGCGTGGGCTAGGACTGAGTGATTACAATCGCGAATTCACCCCTTGACTCTTGGGTCTCACCGCTGCCGAACCGTTCGGCGGCGTTTTTTGTCGTGCCCCTGAATATTTCTTCGTGTGCCTTTGTGAGTTCCCTGCCGATTATAAGACGGCGCTCATCGCCCAATACTTCACGCAGGCTCTCTAGCGCCTTACCGATGCGGTGCGGCGACTCGTAAAATACCACAGGCCATACGGTTGAGGCCCTTAATTCTTCAAAAAATGTCTTCCTGCCTTTTTTATGAGGAGCAAACCCGAGAAACACGAACTGATTTGAGTTCGCTCCAGATACGGATAAAAGCGCAGTGACCGCCGAAGCCCCTGGGATAGGAATAATTTTTGCGTCGGGCAGTTCAGTGCACGTGCGCGCCACGAGACGGCTTCCGGGGTCTGCAATTCCGGGAGTTCCTGCGTCGGATACGAACGCAATGCGTTTCCCCTCGCTCAATAATACGAGTATTTCACCTGAGGCCGTTTCATGGGAGTGTTCGTCATACCTATGGAGCGGTTTTTTGATTTCAAAATGGGCGAGTAACTTTGCAATCACGCGCGTATCTTCGGCAAAAATAACATCGGCGTCCTTCAGGCATTGCAATGCGCGAAGGGTAATGTCGTCTAGATTGCCGATGGGCGTCGCTACCACCCACAATGTTCCCGCTTTCTTATTGGTCATTTATATAATGATACAAAAACCTCCGCGCGGGCGGAGGTTTTTTAGTTATTTCGTCTTCGTTCCTACCACGCGCTCGCGTGTCTTCTTGCTTGAGAAATCGCGTACGTAATAGAGCTTCGCCTTGTGCACTTTCTTCGGGGTTGAGAGAATCTCAACTTTCGCAATGTTCGGAGAGTGCATCGGAAATACTTTTTCAACGCCCACTTCCTGCAATACTGCGCGAACCGTGAATGTCGCACCTGCCTCGCTTCCATGTTTGTGGGCGAGCACAAGACCTTCAAACGAGGTCTGACGCTCCTTGTCGCCTTCCTTTATGATCTCCCATACGCGTACTTTCGCGCCGGGCCTGATTTTTGCAATCAATTCTTTTTCCATAAGAGTAGTAGTAGTGTAAAAGAAAGGCGTAAATTAATCAAGTGTAGCCTTCCCCTTCTCTAGGCTCTCTAGAACCGTCTCAAGTTCCTTTGGGAGACCTGCTTCCAGCTTCACGCGGTTGCCGTCGGGGGTTGCAAATTCGATAGATTCGGCGTGAAGAAACTGACGGCTTAGACCCAACCCGTTTGCATTCGGCCCGTAGAGGGTGTCGCCCACAATTGAGTGGCCGATAGACGCCAAGTGTACGCGAATCTGGTGCGTGCGGCCCGTGCGGGGCGTCACGTGTACGAGCGTGTAGTAAGCGGCACCTTTGCCATCAAATACGCTCCGCTGATACATCTTCGTCGCGACGTACTCAGTGAGCGCTTCCTTCACCATCTTCATATTTTTTGCGCGCGTACTGCGCTTTACCGTTCCCGGTTTCAATCCGATCGGCGTATCGATGATTCCCTTCCCCATAAGACGGCCATTTACGAGCGCTAAATAGGTCTTCGTGACCTGGTGCGTCTGGAAGAGGCCCTTCATATAGCTGAAGAACTTCTGATTCCGGCACACCACAATAACGCCCGAGGTATCCTTGTCGAGTCTATGGACGATACCCGGCCTGTTTTCTGGGTCGTCGCCCACTTTCTTTATTTCCGGATAGAGCTTCAGGGCATGATCTGCAAGGGTGTGGCCCTCGGTTTTCGCCTCAAAACCCTTGATGCCGTGCACGAGCATCCCCGCCGGTTTGTTGAACGCGACATAGTCCTTCGTCGCATGAATCACCTTTAGCATACGGTTTTTATAGTACCAGAAAGGTCCAAAAAACTCAATAAATACGAGGGTTTTTGACATTACCCCTTGCCAAACTCGAAAACCTATGCTAAGATACTGCTATAAATCCCTAGGTGAGGGGTTTTTTATTACCAATGAACTTACTACCAATACTTATCAGCGCGATTATTTTGACCTTTCCGATTCCGTCGGAAGTCCCGGTGATAGGCGGCAAGCAGGTTATCAAGGACGCTATCGCGAACGTTGCCGAGGCGGCAACCGCCCCGAAAGCAGAAGAGACGGTGAAGACGCGCAAGATGTGGGTGACTGCATACTCAAGCACGCCTGACCAGACTGATGATACGCCGTTTCAAACGGCCAATGGAACCGAGGTGCACGACGGCATTGTTGCCACGAACATGCTTCCTTTCCACACGAAGGTTATGATTCCGAGGCTCTTCGGCAACAAGGTGTTCACAGTTGAAGACCGTATGCACCCCCGCAAGAAGAATTTCATCGACATCTGGGTCCCGACCCGCGAGGCAGCGATGGATATCGGTATCAATCAGCTTGATGTAGTCGTCTTGAACTAATGCACCGCAACTAACAAAAATACCGCCCAAAAGGCGGTACTTTTTTATTTCGCGAGATGGTAAAATGGTGGAATGAATCCCGTTAGATTTTTACATATACAATAAACATGGGACATAATATAGTTTAAAAACGTCGTTACTCGAAAAAATATAACCAAATAAAACTCTAACGGGATGAACTTTGCGATTGAGGGAGGAAAAACACTTTCCGGAAGCATTTCTATAAATTCATCAAAGAATTCTGCGGTTGGGTTGCTTTGTGCGTCGCTCCTCAACACCAGTGCCACTACGCTTCTCAATATGCCCAAAATTGAGGAAGTGTACCGCATCATTGAGGTACTCGAAAGCGTCGGCATCTCCGCTACCTGGAAAGGCTCGACGCTCATTATTACGCCCCCTAAACATTTAAAGTTAAAGAATCTAAACGAAGAATCCGCAACAAAGACGCGGAGCATTGTGATGTTTATGGGTCCGCTCATTCATCTCTTCCCCTCCTTCAAAATTCCCCAGACGGGCGGGTGTAAGCTCGGCTCGCGCACAGTTCAACCCCATTTATTCGCCCTCGAGAAGCTCGGCGTACGCATTGCAACCAAAGCCGACCACTACGATGTTTCCGCGAAGAAGCTGAAGCCCTCTGAAATTGTGCTCTACGAGTCCGGCGACACCGTAACTGAGAATGTGCTTATGGCTGCTTCAAAAATCCACGGGAAAACGGTGGTGAAGCTCGCCTCCGCCAATTATATGGTGCAGGACCTTTGTCGCTTTTTAGAACTTTTCGGCGTGAAAATCGAGGGAATCGGTTCTACCACCCTTACAATCCACGGCGTGAAGGAAATGAATAAGCCCGTTTCGTTTGCTTTGAGCGAAGATCCGATTGAAGCTATGCTCTTCCTCTCGATTGCCGCGACAACCCGTTCGCATATCACCATCAAACGCTGTCCCATAGACTTCCTTGAGCTTGAGCTTCTAAAACTCGAGAAGATGGGGTTCAAATACAAGGCGACGAAGCGGTATAAGTCCGCTAACGGCCATACCGACCTCGTCGACATCGAAACGTTCCCGTCAAACCTCAAAGCACTCGATGAAAAAATTTACGGACGTCCTTTCCCGGGGCTCAATATCGACAACCTTCCTTTCTTTGTGCCTGTGGCCGCTGCTGCCAAAGGACAGACACTTATTCACGATTGGGTATACGAGAACCGCGCGCTCTACTATCTTGAACTCTCAAAGCTCGGTGTAAATCTTCTCCTTGCCGACCCGCACCGCGTGTTTGTCACGGGACCCACGAATTTCAAATCAGCTGAGGTTATCTGTCCGCCCGCCCTGCGTCCCGCAGCCATAATTCTCATCGCAATGCTTGCGGCACCAGGAAAATCGCTCCTCCGCAACGTGTATTCGATTAACCGCGGATACGAGGACCTCGCAACAAGACTGCGGCAGCTCGGCGCGCGCATCGATATTGTTCAAGACTAAAAAGTGCCCCTTGGGCACTTTTTTAATACTGTTTTCCGAGGCTCCTAATTGCCGCGCGGTAGTTTTCGTTTACCGCGTCCCAGTTCACCACGTTCCACCAGGCTTCAACATATTCCGGCCTTCGGTTCTGGAACTTCAGGTAGTACGCGTGCTCCCATGCATCGCAGTTCATTATCGGCGTAAACCCAACAGAGAGCGGATTGTCCTGATTCGGGAGCGCCATAATCGACATCTTGCCGTCCTTATCCACTACAAGCCACGTCCAACCGCTTCCGAAAATGCCGAGCGTCGCTTTTGTAAATGCCTCACAGAATGCCGCAAAACTTCCGAATGCTTCATCTATTTTCAACGCGAATCCCCCTGTAGGCTCTCCGCCCTTATTCGGTGCCATGATATTCCAAAAGAGCGTATGGCTTGCGTGGCCTCCGCCGTGATTCTTTACGGCCGCGAGAATTTCCTTCGGAACTTTTGCAAGGTCGCGCAATAATTCTTCTACGGGCACATCCCTTAGCGCCGAGTGCTTTTCAAGCGCCTCATTCAACTTTGCAACATATGTTGCGTGGTGCTTATCGTGATGCACCTCAAGCGTTTTCGCATCGAGATGGGGTTCCAGCGCATCAAATGCGTAGGGAAGTTTTGGTAATATATGCATACCACTATTATATCACCGCCTCCGTTTCGGTGTCTTATACCGAACCGCGAGCTTTACCGCATTCTTTTTTGTAAATTCTCCTATGCGTGTGCGCTCAAGGCCCGCAAGATACCCGCCCACCCCCAGTTCTTTGCCGATATCGCGCGCTAATGAGCGTATATAGACACCAGGGCCCGTTACTACCTTGAGCTTTAGGTATGGCCAGCGGTATGAAACGAGCTCAATTCTTTTCACGACTACCGCTCTTGGCTCAAGTTTCACCTGCTCGCCTGCGCGTGTTCTCGCATACGCGGTTTTCCCTTGCACTTTAAGCGCGCTGTAGACCGGTGGCACCTGCATAATACTTCCTTCAAACTTTGCGAGTGTTGTGCGGACTATATCCATTTTCGGGTGCTTCGCGCCGTGCGTAACACGCTTTATTCCTTCCGCGTCGTCAGTCGAGCTTTCTGCGCCAAGTCTAATAGATGCCGCATATTCTTTTTCTTTTGAAACCTCTTCCGCAATCCGTTTTGTTGCATCACGCCCCACCGCAATCACAAGGATGCCGGATGCCTTGGGGTCGAGCGTTCCTGCGTGGCCGATCTTCTTTTCCGTCACACGGTGCTTCAGTTCCCTGATAATATCGTATGAGCTTGGACCTTTCGGTTTCCACACCGCAAATATGCCTTTCAAATCCTTGTTCATGAGATGTGCATACGCTTTGTAAGCGCATTAACTTCCCGCGAATTAAGCAGATACTGCTTCATTTTTTTCATACGTGTTCGGGTTACTTCATAGAGCACAATACCTGCAGTGACCGAGAGATTCAGGCTTTGCACCATCCCGCGCATAGGGATAGTTACGAGCATATCCGCCGCGTTGCGCATTTCCTCAGATATTCCCATAGCCTCATTGCCGAATACGAGCGCTAGTTGCTTACCTGTGAGCTTTGCCGCATAGATTTCTTTTGCGTTCGGGGAAAGTGCGGTCGCAACCACTGTATAGCCTTTCTTCTTCAGTTCTTTCACGCACGCGATGGGCGAAGTGAATGATTTGAATTCCACCCACTTATTACCCGACGATGACGACTTTTTACCGATACGGCGCGGGTTAAACCGCTCTTCTTTATTAAAAATAAAATAAACTTCAGGCACGCCGAACGCTTCGGCACTCCGAATAACTGCCTCGGCATTATGCGGGTCGTGGATATCTTCAAGAACTACAATAAGTCCTTTTTGGCGCTGTGAGGCGACCTCCTTTACGCGCGCTAATCGTTTTTCTGTTGGCATAGAAGATACGTACCGATAATTGCCGCAGTTTCTGCGCGCAGGGTGAGCGGACCTAAATTCAACACTTCCACACCCGCCTCAGCCGCAGTACTTACCTCGGATTCTTCCCATCCGCCTTCGGGCCCCACGTAGATTGCGATACGCGAGCCGATTTTGAAATTCGACACGTGCATTTGCGCTCCCGTGCCGTCAAAGAGCACCACCGTGTCATTGTGCGCTTTTACGTTTTTCAAAGATGCCGCAAGCGTCATCATCGGCGCAATTTCGGGAACGGTAATACGCCCTGACTGTTCGGCGGCCTCGCTCGCAATTTTTTTCAATCTTTCTTCGTTGATATTCAACTTTACCGTACGCGCCGCCAGTATCGGCACGATGCGCGTCACGCCTGACTCAGTCGCTTTCTGTACCACGAACTCAAAATTTTCACGCTTCAAAATAGAACAGTAGAGCGTTATCTCACGGATAGATTCCTTGCGTGCGAGTGAACGCTCCAACACCTCAATTTCCACAAACTCATCGTTTATGGCGTTTATTTTGCATCGCGCCTCGCCGAATCCGCGCTCAACAAGAATCAACTCATCATTTATGCGTAAACGAAGCACATTCACCGTCTGGTTCATAAATTCCGCATCTTCGATGCGAATAGTCTTCTTTGAAATGTCATACTCGCCGATAAAGCGGTGCAATCTCATCCCGTTAGAGTTTTTGATTTTTTGTTTTAACCTTTAACGCTGTCTTATTGTATTTCTTCGCCAGCCGCCATTGAAGTTTGTAAAACTCTAACGGGACTCATATATTTCAGAATACTACAACAAACAACGCCCCGCTACTTGCGGGACGCTTTGTCATTACCGTGTTAAATGCCGAGTGCTTCGTTGATGGCAGTTTTATCAAAACCGATGATAATTTTGCCTCCAATGTCGAGCACGGGCACGCCGAGCTGTCCCGTCTTCTGAACCATTTCTGTCCGCGCTGCCTCGTCAATCATTACGTCTTTTTTGACATATTTCACGCCTTTTTGATCAAAATATGCCATAGCCATTTTGCAATATACACACGACGGAGTTGAATAAACTGTTACTGTTTTCATAATTTTATATTACCATACCTGTCAAGACTTTTTTAGGGTTACGGAATGAGATACTGCTGCATAGTGGTATCAAGAAGGCTCTGGTTATGCTGTCCGAAGAAAGTATTGGTCATATCGGTTCCGCACGCGAATATATCCCCGCCCGAGTGCGTCGTGCGCAGTTGCGTTACGTCATATCGCTTTCCCTGAATAGTCACAATACAGCGATTGTCCTGTGCTGGTCCCGACGCAGGAACGGGCGCGGGAGTCGGCAATGGTTTGCTGACGGGCTTTTGACCGCCACCTGAGGGTGCGGGCTCAATTTTCTGCGGAAGGAGGTCCTGCGGCACGCCTGCGAACGGATTCGCGGATTTTGCGGACGTCGTCGCGCTCGCGCTAGGCTGCACGGTTACCTGAATCTCGTTGCTTTTTACGGCATAACTCCAGCCGATAATCATACCCACAACCACGGCAAAATTTATAAGCGCAATTGTGGTTATCGTTTTAATCGTCATGTTCCCAAAAATGAAAATTCTTCAAAAATAATGTTTCTGCGCGGTACATGATAGCGATTTTCAAAGTCCTGCGAGAGCGCCGAGGTCATTCCGCCCGGACCGCAGAGCAAAATCAGTTTATCTTTCGGATCTCCGCTTTGTTTTACGATTGTTTCCGCATTAATGCGACCATCCACATCCGAACAGAAATTTAATATTTTAAACTTCGGATTTGCAGTTGCGCGCGAGAGCTCCTCAGCATACATCGCTTCATTCATATTCTTTACGCAGTAATACACCGTAATGTTGCCCGTATTGCCGCGTACGCTCAAATATTTCGCAAGACTCAGAAATGGCGTAACGCCAATACCTCCCGCAATCCACACCTGATCTTTGAGAGTTGTATTCGCCTTTTCTCCAAACTGGCCGTATGGACCAAATACCGCAACCTTGTCGCCCGCGCGCACCACCTCCAGTTTATTCGTGTAATCTCCAAGGGATTTGATTGCGAAGCGAAGCGTTTCATCATCCGGAGATGACGCGATAGTGAATGGATGCTTTTCGCGCGAGAGCCATTTATTTTCGAATGAAATGAATGCAAACTGACCCGCCTGATACTCAAGCTTTTTCCATACGGGCTTCATTACAATTTCCGTTACCGACTCAACCTGACGCACCTGCGTAATAATGTATTCGTACCGCGGGCCAAAACGCGTATAGAGGAATCTCTTATAAATGTAGGCCGCAAGCGAGAGGAATGAAATACCGAGTATCCAGTACCGCAATGGCATATAGTTTGAGATGTCGCTCGAAATAAAAAGCATATGCATCAGCATAAATACGAGCGGTACACCCATAAAAATGTGTGAAATCTTCCAGATGTGGTACGGCAATTTAACATAAAATGTGAGAAAAATAAGTACGAACATCGTATAAAACGCGAGGATCCCGTAATCGTACGAAAGAATCGAGGACGGCAGCACGAAATTCATAGCCGCTTTGATGTTCGGCAGTGCATTTACGATTAAAAAGAGCGGATGATAGATGATAAGCGCAAAACCGCTGCCGCCAACAAGCCGGTGCGCGTGATATACCTTATCGAGACCGCCGAACCAATTTTCCATAAACTTAAGACGCGCCGCGAGAAAAAACTCGAAGCTGATAAGTACTGTGCCTAGCAACGCAGTTATTTGGCCAAGACTTTTGAAGGGATACGTTTTAATAAGGCCTATATCGCCTTTCGAAAGTATCCAGAGATTCACCGTCAGAAAGAGCGCGCAAAAAAGTATAAACCATCCCGTTTTCTTCATCTGTCTTAATTATATCTTATTTAACGAGTACTCCGACTATCGGATATTTTCTCTTGATGATTTCTCCGCCGATTAAATCGAGTTCTTTTGAGGAATCTCTTCCTGCAAGGTAGTGATACGACGCGCCCGTCACATAGAATTGCTTTCCGCCTGCGGAAACATCATATACATACCCATCGAGACCGATATATATCGGCTTATCAGGGTTTGTGCCATTGAACGGCGCGAGGTCGGCCTCGTGAAATTGCGGATAATTACCCGCGGGCTCCGGCGGGACGCGTTGCGTGCGCACTACCGCATAGGTAATGCCTATTGAGGCGAACAATATAACTGCAAGCAATGCGATTAATTTTTTGTTGGTGGGATGCATTTCTTTATTGGGGCAACGGTATCGGCTGAAATGCGGCGGTTTTCTTTTGCGCTCTTATTTCGGTATTTGGCTGCGGAGCGGCCGCAGGAGTCCTTAATGCGGGCTTTGGCGCGAAGAAAAATAACCCGCTGCCAAACATTATTATAACGCCATCCGCACCCAAAATCTTCTTGTTATTCAGCGTACGTATAAATGCATTATTGCTGAGGAATCATATTCATCTTCATTGTGACGGCGGTGCGTACCTCTTCTTACACACAAAACGCCTCACGGCGTTGTATCTACGAACTCGGTCCGTTTATGTTCGCGGTTATTTTTTAGACTTTTTATTGATTATCGCCCTTACCGAAGGACTTATTGATTTATCAGTGCGGTGAATACAGCCAATCCAGCAACACGGGCGGCGCATTCCTTCTTTTAGTTCGGAAATAACTCTCTTAACGTGATTGCGTCTCGTTTCCTGAGTCTTCACGGAAATTGTCCAGCAAATCCATTCATTGCGGGCAAGTGGCGTAAGGCCCTCCCATGTGGCGAGTGCCACCTTATTAGAGACTAGAGCTTTTCGTAAATCCATTGGCACATTATGTACCACACCATTGGAAATTTCTTTTGAAGTCACGGGATTATTTTACCAAATGAATAGAATTAACGCTTTTGTGTGCCTTGTATACTCAGGATATTTTGTCAGGTCATAAAAAACGCCTTGCGGCGTTTTTGTTGGTGGACCTGACCGGTAGTCGAACGTCGCTCGCGCAATGCGCTCACTCTTACGAACCCAGCGGTTCGTACGCTCCGCCACGGGGAAACTCCCGTTTCCCCGACCCCCTTCCCGTTCTAATCCGGTCAAAAACGCTATGAAGCTTTTTTCTCGGTGGACCTGACCGGATTCGAACCGGTGACCTCCTCATTGCAAATGAGGCGCTCTAACCAACTGAGCTACAGGCCCAGACTGACGGTGGGCGTGGAAGGAATCGAACCTTCGACCTCTGTCTTATCAGGACAGCGTTCTACCACTGAACTACACGCCCATATTTACAATGATTGTAACTTTAATGCCTCGAAGCCTTTAATGTCAAACCTTTGGTCTGGCGCTCCGCGGCCGCTTATCTCGAATGCGACGTTCACATTGCTTAAAAGAAAGCTTATCGCGAGGATAATAAAGGACATTAAGAGGACCGCCATAATGACGGCAAAAAATGAAAACAAAGTCTGGCGGGACACACGGAATTTGCTGATGCTTGTAAAAGGCGAGTTCATTTTATTTACAACGTGGCTGGCGTTCCTGTATCTTCCCTGAAATAAACCGTTCCTTTCGCGCTCAACGTTCCCCTGTCTGCCGTCCGTGTTATGGAAAATCCTTGGAAGGAGGAGAGGTAACGGAAGTTCTGCAGGGTATCCACAAAATTCAAAACCGCATTATAATCGCCCGCAACATCAATGCGAAAATTGTATGAGCCGAATGTTGCGGTGTTCGCCGGCGCCTCGCTCAAAAATGTGTACTGAAGACTCAGATTGCTCTTTGACGTGAGCACCATAAGTTCCTGCCGAAGATTAATGAGCTGTTCTTCGGTCGGCACATAGTTGTACATCGCATTAAGACCGCGTATTCCGCGCGTGCGATACTCCGAGCGCAATGCGGCGAGCGAATTCAACGAGTTAGAACGCATCGCGAGCTCCCCCCTCATTGAAGAAATATTATCCGACGCTGTGCTGATTGAACTGCCAAAATACCAAATGCCGCCGAGGAGTGCCGCGATAAGCACGAGCGTGAGCGAGCTCTCGAATAATAACTTTTTCTGGAACGCATTGAGCTGCATCCCGTTAGAGTTTTACTTGCATAGTTTTATCTCTTTCGACGTTATTTTGCATTCTTTGATATTCATAAAGCTTATTTGTAAAACTCTAACGGGATGCATTGTGTATACTTATTTTATCATACTATGGACTTCCCGATACGGACCCTCACTGATCGAGATACGGAATATCCTCATTTGCTTCTCGAAACTGTCGGTCACCCGTCGGAAATCCATGTACGCGGAGAACTTCCCGCTCAGGACGAACTCTGCATTGCGATAGTAGGCACGCGCAAGGCGACACGCGAAGGCAAAGCGCTTGCGTATGCATGCGCGGAGGAACTCGCGAAACGCGGCTTCACTATCATAAGTGGACTCGCCCTCGGCATCGACGGCGCGGCGCACGAGGGCGCGCTTGCGGCGAACGGCAAAACGATTGCAGTGCTCGGAAACGGACTCGACTCGATTTACCCCCGCCAGCATGAAAACCTCGCCGAACTCATACTTCAGGGCGGAGGCGGCATTATCTCCGAATATCCCGATGAGTCCCCCTCGTTTCCCAGTCAGTTTCTCGAACGCAATAGAATAGTGAGCGGACTCTGCATAGCCACAATAGTAATTGAGGCGCCACTTCGCTCGGGTTCAATTTCCACTGCGCGCAATGCTATTGAACAGGGCCGTGAGGTGTTCGTATTCCCAGGTTCGGTAAACCATACCAATTATGGAGGTTCACACAGATTGCTTCGCGATGGCGCTCGATTGGTCACGGGATATAAGGATATTCTTGCCGATTTAGGCATGCCTGATACCGCACAAACTAAACCTTCGCGAGACGCAGGAGATGCTTCGCAGGACGCCGACGAGACGCTTATCCTTGATATCCTTGCGAAAGCCGACGAACCCCTCTCAATTGACAGAATCTGCGAACTGACTACACTTCACCCACGCATAGTCAGCGAGAAGCTTACCGTGCTTACACTCGGCGGTACGGTATCAGAAGGAAGCAAAGGTTTCACACTTTCATAATGAATCCTGTTAGAAACCGCGCTCGCTTTATCCTTATGCAACAAATATCAATAATAACGAGTCGTTTAACAATAATAACTAATTCTACAGCTCGCATGAACGCGAACTGCTTCTAACGGGATGAAACTCGTCATCGTAGAGAGCCCCGCAAAGGCCAAAACAATTGAAAAGTATCTGAAGGGTGAATATAAGGTCGTCGCAAGCGTCGGCCATATTCGCGACCTTCCGAAAAGCAATAAAAAAGCCATCGATATAAAGGAGGGCTTTGTTCCGCATTACGAGATATCTAAAGGAAAGGAAAAGGTGGTGGATGAGATAAAGAAACTCGCCAAGAAGGCCAGCGAGGTGCTTCTTGCGACCGACCCTGATCGCGAGGGCGAGGCTATCGCGTGGCATATAAAGGAAGCGGTCGGTTTGAAGCACCCTCAGCGCGTGGTGTTCCACGAAATCACCGAGCCTGCTATTCAGGAAGCCATCAAGCATCCTCGCAATATCGATGAGAACCTTCGCAAGGCGCAGGAAGCGCGCCGCGTCCTCGATAGGCTCGTAGGTTACGACCTCTCAGGACTTCTCTGGACCAAGATGTGGTACGGCGCGCTCTCCGCGGGCCGTGTGCAGTCGCCTGCGCTCCGCATCATTATGGAAAAGGAGCGCGAAATCCGTGCGTTCGTTCCTGAGCACTATTCCGTCATTACGGGACATTTTAAGACCAAAGACAAAAAAGAACTGACACTTGTGTGCGACAAGGAACCCCGCGAGCAAACCGAAACTGATTCGATTGTTGCACACGCGAAAAAGAGCGCGTGGCACGTCGCTGACGTGAAGCAGACCGAAGCAAAACGCTCGCCTAAAGCTCCGTTCACCACCTCTACGCTCCAGCAGGCCGCGAGCTCGCGCCTCGGCTTCTCGCCCTCGCGCACAATGTCTATCGCGCAAAAACTGTATGAAGCGGGTTTTATTACGTATATGCGCACGGACAGCGTGAACTTGAGTGAGGTTGCGCTTGCGGAAATTTTTGCAACGATTGAAACAAAGTACGGCAAGGAGCTTGTCGCCGCAAGAAAATACGCGACAAAAAGTAAGAATGCGCAGGAAGCGCACGAAGCGGTTCGCCCTACGCACGCATCCACGAAGAATGCGGGGCATTCTGAAGAACAGAGGCGTCTCTATTCGCTTATCTGGCAGAGGACAGTCGCATCGCAGATGGCAGACGCAAAAGTACTCCGTACAAAAATCAGCGCGAATATTGAAACAGCCGACACTATCCCGAACTTTTCCGCTACGGGCAATATTGTGGTGACTCCCGGCTGGCTGCTCGCCGACCCCGAGGCGCGCGGTGAGGACATTGAACTTCCCGAAGTAAAGAAGGGCGACAAACTTACCCTCCTCACTATTGAGGCGGAGGGTAAAGAAACGGAACCGCCCGGACGTTATACGGAAGCGGGCCTCGTAAAAGAGCTTGAGAAACGCGACATCGGGCGCCCGAGCACGTATGCCTCGATTATTAAAACGCTTCAGGACAGAGAATATGTGGTTAAGGACGGAAAAACGCTTCACCCGTCAGCTGTGGGAGAGGTGGTGAGCAATTATATGGAAAAGAAATTCGCTGATTACATCAGTGACTCCTTTACCGCCGAAATGGAAAACGACCTCGATAAGATTGCGTCGGGCGACCGCGAGTACTTAAAAACGCTCAAAACTTTCTATACGCCGTTCTCAAAACAGGTTGAATTGGCGAAAAAGGAAGAGGGTAAGATTACCGACCTCGGCCCCGCCCCCGCGGAATTCAAGTGCCCTGTATGCGGCGCAGATATGATTATCAAACTCGGCCGCGCAGGAACATTTATGAGCTGTTCCAGATTCCCTGACTGTATGGGCGCACGCAAAATGGACGGCTTGGTTATGGAGGGCCCGAAACTGCTCAATGAGAAATGTCCCGACTGCGGAGGAGAGCTCGTGGAACGCGAGGGACGCTTCGGCAAGTTTATTTCCTGCAGCAACTGGTCCCGCGGAAAGAAAGGCTGTCATTATATAAAGACGAGCCCCGAGGAAGAAGCTAAAAAGCGCACGGGCGTGAAGTGTCCCTTGGACGGCGGTGAGATTATCGAACGCCGAGGACGCTTTGGCGCATTCTTCAGCTGTTCGAACTACCCTACCTGCAAATTTATTATGAAGTCGAGGCCTACCAGCAATGTCTGTTCGCTCTGCGGCTCGCTTATGATGGAAGGCACAAAAACTATTCCTGAACGCTGTTCGAATAAGGCGTGCCCGAATCACAATCCGCACAAGCTGGATAAGAAGACTAAGTAATTTAGCGGGTAAGCCCCGAGAACTTTTTTTCGTAATTCAACTCGAAGTGAAATTCGAGCTCTTCGTCGGTGATTACCACGCGCTCGCCCTCTCCCTTTCGCGCGCGGTACGCCGCGAGACGCTTCATCGCAATGGGACGCGCAACGCGCGTTTCAATCATATTCCCGAAAGAACCCCCAAGAAGTGCCTCGAGCGTACGGCTGATGCCGCTTTTTTTCTCCATACGCCTGTGCTCATCCTGAGTAGTTAGAGCGCGCATATCTGCCCATTTGTTGCGCGCAATGAAGGCATTTAACGCGTCATCGCTCCCCCACAACGGAATGAGATTCCGGTAGAGCTCCCGACGGTAATAATTGTGCGGTTCTTTTTCATATGTTGATTGCGTCACAAAGTGATTGAAACAGAGCTTATCGGGACTGCTCTCCTGCAAATCGTCGAGCCTGCGGGCGCGAAGCAACGAAAAGAGCGCGCTTACAATATAGCGCGTTGTAAATATTCTCCCCGCACGAACGCCTGTCACCACATCAAAATCAGACCTGTCATGAACATTCCCCATCGACATTGAGCCGCTCACGAATACGAACTCGATAAAGGGAATGTGTTTAAACCAGCCCGAAAGCCTCATAAGTTTTTTCCATTTTCTATCGAGCAGGAAGTCCTGTTCACGCCGTTTCATTCCCCCGCACTCATAATTCTTCAACCAATAAAAACCGTCTTCTTCCAGAAGATTCTTTTTTGCAACGCCGTTTTCGAGAAATTCTGAAACATCTTCTACGGGGACTTCGGGCAATGCCTCCGCTATCTCCATAAATGTTAACGGACGCCCCAAGGAGCCGTGGAGCGTCAGTAATGTCGTAATCGCGGGAGCGCTAGTCTTCTTCACGGTGCAGAGGTAGTTAGAATTCCTTAATCTCCATTAATTCTCGTCCGTTTCGTCAACACTCATTGGCACATCAAGTAGCGGTGCAATATCTGCTTGAGGTAACATTTGAACGTCTTTAAGCTTGCGCTCAATAGTTCTAGATTTTCTTGATGCATCCTCGATCGTATTACTCGCTTCTTGGAGTTTTTTATGCGTTTTATCAAGTATATCTCCGAAACGATTAAACTCAGTTTTCACGACGCTTAATAGTGCCCAAACTTCACTCGATCGCTTTTCAATAGCAAGCGTCCGAAAACCCATTTGTAGACTATTTAATAAGGCTGATAAGGTCGCTGGTCCAGCGATGTTCACTCGATATGTGCGCTGCACTGTTTCATAGAGACCTGGTCGCCTCAATACTTCTGCGTAGAGACTCTCGTATGGCAAAAACATAACGCCGAAGTCCGTTGTATCGGGGGCATCAATGTATTTTTCTGCAATGCTTTTTGCCTCATTTTTAATTCTTGCTTCAAGCGCTTTTCCAGCCTCATCAATCATCGGCACGTCACCACGCTCATACGCATCCATAAGCCGTTGATAGTCCTCTTGAGGGAATTTCGCATCAATGGGAAGCAATACCGTTGCATGCTCATCTTTACCGGGAAGCTTAATTGCGTATTCTACTCGATCCTTACTACCCTTTTTCGTAATTACATTTTTTTCGTATTGCTCGGGAGTCATAATCTGCTCCAAAATATTGCCGAGCTGCACCTCGCCCCAAATACCACGTGTCTTAACATTTGTAAGAACCTTTTTTAAATCGCCCACACCGATAGCAAGATTCTGCATCTCTCCTAATCCCTTGTGTACCAACTCCAGGCGATCGCTAACTATTTTAAATGATTCGCCGAGGCGCTTCTCAAGTGTCGCGTGGAGTTTTTCATCCACAGTTTGTCGCATTGCCTCAAGTTTTTCAGTATTGTCTTTCTGTATTCCTTCAAGTTTCTTTTCTACCGCCTCTTTTATTTTGTCCATTTTCGCCTCGCTCCGGTCCATTAATTCGGTCAACTTTATTGAAAAACCCCCAAAGTTTGTGTTTTGCGTGCTTGTTAAATCTGCCATGCGTTTTTCAACTGGATCTCCAAATCCTTTAAAGAGACTTGCAAGCTCTTCCCTTAATCGCTTCTCCGATTCTGCCGCCTCCTTTCGATTCATTGCCATCTCTTCTTTCAGCGAACGCTCAATTTTTGTCTCATCATTATTTTGAAAAGAACCTCCCATATTTTTTTTGATAAACCAAATGAGCACTGCAAAGCCGGCAACGATTACCGCAACTATAACGATGAGATAAATCGTGACTGTTTCCATATTAGTTAATACTTACCACAACTCCAATTGCGATGAACATAATAAGCGAAATAAGCACGTTGCCTCCCAGATAAAGGTACGAGAGCAGACGTTCGCGATGATAAAACTCATACGCAAGCGCCCAATTCACCATATTTATTGCGAGCCCCAAAAACCACACGCCCCAGATGCTTGCGCGCGTGCCGAATGTGTCCACACCGTTCAATGCATCAAAGTGAAGCACGATGAGCGGGGCAAGACGGCCGTAATTCATAGACACCATAACACCCGACGCCGTGAGCAGTACGCACGCAATTGCGATGAGCGCCACGATTGTTCTATTGAGCCCCAATATTTTCGCTACCATTTATTCCATTGTACCGCGAAGTTATTAATAAAAAAACACCCCCAAGATGAACAGATGTGTTGCAGAAGAGCGGAGTCCTCGGCTCATTAATTTTATATGGAATTTGGTCAATGTTAGGGACATAAAATCTTGCCGGTTATTGACTTTTTATATATATTGTGATATTATATATTCGGTTCCTCAAACAACTTACCAAAAAAGAAAGCCGGGTGAATATAATGAAGACGATCAGGGTGTATTTCCTTGCGGTCGCGTACACGCTTCTCTTCCTTCTCGGTGCGAACATCGTGAGAAGCCACCTCGCGATGCAGAAGGAGCTCGACCCCATGCAGGTGCGGTTCGAGGCGGTGGTGATGGATCACCACCAGAATCGCGCGCCTTACGCGGGCCGCATCGACAAAATCATCGGCGCGCGCAACGAGATGCTGCGCGGCGCCCGTTACCTGTGGGTCGGCACGTGGAGCGCCGGTCCCGGCTTCGGTCCCTTCTACATGAAGGCCTCGTGGCTGCCCGACGAGCTCTACCAGTACGCGTGGGGCCAGTCCAATAGGCCTTCCGGCAGGTTCGCCGACGTCCTCGCGATGGGATTCATCATCATCGCTCCCCTCATCGCCTACCTCGCTGCGTTCGTGTTCGCTGCCCGATTCGCGCGGCACATCTTCAAGCCGCGGCACTCGCGGCGATAAGCCTCATCAGAGCACCCAATGTATCGGGTGCTCTTTCTTTTACATAAAAAAGCCGCAGAAAATGCCCTGCGGCTTCATTACTTCTACGCGGCAATCGCCGCGTTCACGGTGTAGTCCCAGACGAGGCGGTGTGCGTAAAGCGGATTGCTCGGGACACTCGAAGCAATGAGTTGCCCCATGCAGTAGAGCATCGGCGCGTAAGGAATCACTGCTCCGCGCCTCTGCGCGCGGAGAAACTCGCCCGCCGCCCCGATTGCCGTTTCGTTGTTCAGCGCATCGATTTCTTCGACTCTCTCCTTCCTTTCGGGCTCGTCTTCGAGCACGCACCACAACTTAAACCTCAGCTCGTACGTCATACACCCCTCCGTTGGTAGGTTCTGCACTCACAGTATGCCCGCACCTTATGAAAGTCAATTTTGCTTTCACGCCTTGGTTCTTGTTGATATTTTTCAATTTTTTTGTATACTAGGTGAGTAGTAATTTGCGCGGGTGGCGAAACTGGCAGACGCACTACCTTGAGGTGGTAGCGCCCGCAAGGGCATGCAGGTTCAATTCCTGTCCCGCGCACAAATACAAAAAATCTCTTCGGAGATTTTTTGTTTTAAGCGAGATGGGAATTGAACGGGAAAGGGGTCGGGGAAACGGGAGTTTCCCCGTGGCGGAGCATACGAACCGCTGGGTTCGTAAAAGCGAACGACGAGTGAGCTTTGTTCACTTGCCTGTCCCGCGCACACATTAAAAACGCCTTGGGGCGTTTTTGTTTATTTCGAATTCTTCTCGATAACAATCGGCGAGGGTGCAGTACTGCGCGCCGTAAGGTAGCCAAAGGCGAACCCGAGGCTCAAGACCAGCAAAAGCGTTCCTATTACGATGACCCAGCGTGAGGTTGACATAAAAGCGGTATTTAGACTATTATAGACGGGTACTAGAAACCGCCACAAGGGCGGTGCTATAAACCACTATGGCACATACAAAAGCTAAAGGTTCTACAAAATTAGGTCGCGATTCCGAATCAAAACGCCTTGGCGTCAAACTTTTTGACGGCGAAGTTGTCAATGCGGGCGGCGTTATTGTTCGCCAGCGCGGCACGAAAGTATACCCGGGCACGAACGTAATCCGCGGAGGCGACGACACGCTTTACGCAAAGAAAGCGGGCACGATTAAATTCGCAACAAAAAAGAGGAACCATTTTGATGGTTCAAGAAAGTTCGTAAAAGTGGTGAACGTTCTCTAAGAGTTACTTCTCTTCTTTAACCTCGACAGTGACTGACGCCACGATACCGTCGCCAAAGTCCACAGACACTCGGCTCACGCCGAGTGTTTTTATATTCGTTTCCAAGACCGCGCGCCCCTCGCCCGCTTCATAACGCGCAAGTTCTTTTTCAATGTCTTTCGCCGTTACTGAGCCGAAGAGCTCGCCCTTCTCGCCCGCACGCAACGCAAACTTCAACTTCACTTCGCCGAGTGATTTTGCAAGTTTCTTGAGATGCGCGATACGCGCTTCCTGTGCGGCGCTTTTTTCGGCATTGATTTTTTGGATAGTCGAAACCGTACCGCTTGTTGCGATTTGCACTAAGCCCTTGGGGATAAGCGAGTTACGCGCGTAACCGTCGTTTACTTCGCGTATCTCGCCCTTACGCCCCACGTTCTTCACATCCCTCAGCAATACAACTTTCATCCCGTTTAGAAGCAGTTCGCGTTCGAGCGACCTGCAGAATTAATTGATTTAGTTAAGCGACCATTCATTGTTATATTTTTGTATAAGTTAAGCGAACGCGGCTTCTAACGGGATTCATATTCCACTATTTCTTTGCAAGCAATTCCGCATCAAGCACCTGAAGCGCTTTATCCATCTGCGGGTCGCGTTTCTTTGTGTAATCCTCGTCCGTCATCTTTACCTCAATGTCGGGCTTCAATCCCAACTTATCAATTTTCGTGCCTTTCGGCGTATACCAGTGCGCAATCGTCACTTTAATTTCCGCCTGATCCGACATTGTGGTCAGTTCCTGCACACTTCCCTTGCCGAACGATTTCTCGCCGATGAGCTTTATTCCGCGGATGTCGCGGAGCGCGCCCGCAAGAATTTCTGATGCCGAGGCTGAGCCGCTGTTGATAAGCACCACCATCGGGATATCCGCAAGCGCCGCATTGCCGTGGGCTTCCAATACCTCGTCGGGTCCCGAATGTTTGCGTTCGCGTACTACTACGCTGCCGTCCTTCAAGAGCCAACCGCCGAGGTTCGTCGCCACATCAAGGAAACCGCCCGGATTGCTGCGGAGGTCGAGCACAATGCCGTTTGCGCCCTCCTGCATCGCTTTCACCGCCGATGTGTAAAACAACTGAGGCACATTCGCATTGAAGTTATAGAGCTTCATTACTGCCACTTTCTGGCCCGAACTCAGCGTTTTTACCTCCGAGTCGAGCGTGGGCACCTGAATAATGGCGCGCACTATCTTAAAATCTTTTGCATCCCTCCATCCGTCGCGGTAAATCGAAAGTGTCACGGTGGTACCCGGTTCGCCGCGGATAAGTTTTACCGCCTCCTCAACCGCGAGGCCTGTGGTATCCTTGCCGTCTATTTTCCAGATGCGGTCCATCGGGCGCAACCCTACCGCCTCTGCGGGATTTCCCTTTATCGGCGAGACCACCACCAATTGCTCTTCACGAATACCGATTTCTGCTCCGATACCGCCGAAGCTTCCGTTCAAATCATCCTGAAACTTCTTTGCATCGCTCGCGTTAAAGTATGTCGTGTACGGATCATCGAATGCGCTGAGCATTCCCTTAATCGCTCCCTGCATAAGCTTTTCATCGCTTACCTGCGACGCGTCCACGAATTTTGATTTCGCAATATCTACCGCCTCCCAAAAGAGGTTGAAATTGGAATCGAGCAGCTGTTTGCTGTCGGTGATTCGAATAGAATGGGAAAAGCCATATTGATATCCCGCAAACGCGGCGCCGCCGAGTGCCGCAAGAAAAACCAGCACGATAACAGTGATAAAAACTGCGCGTTTTGCCGGATGCCCACCTTGAAATCTGGTCCGCAGATATTCGGAAATGTTGCGTTTCATATATGCTTCTATTTAATCAGATTATTTACTCCCGCGCTATCCTGAGAATCGAGGTGTAATGCGTGCCCGTGTCGTCGCTTGAGGATGCTAAAAGCTCAATCGCATACTCATCGCACCGATTCGCGCACACCCACTTGAGCGGACCGAAGTCTTCCGCTTTGCGGGTTGGGAATTTTGCGAGCGTGATATGGCCGTGAAACTCGCGCACTTCATCCTGCCAAACGATGCCCTGCTTTTTCAGTTCCTTCACCAGTTTTCCGCGCAACTCCGCAAGAAACAACGACGTATTTTCCGAAAGCGTGAGCCAAATCATACGCGGTTCGTGGTGCGGTGGCGCAAACAGAATGTCTTCGGTCGAGAGCGGTTTATATTCGAAGCCGTGGAGTGCGCTTTCAAGCGATTCGCGGACCTTCGGTATCACTGATTCATCCTGTTCGCCCAAAAATACGAGGGTTGCGTGCCACTTTTCTTTTGGCTCGAATTTTACGGGCTGTTTCAGCCGCGACTCGATAGTTTTAACCTCTTTTTCAATTTCATTTAATGCCGCTTCAGGCGGAATTATCGCAATGAACAAGCGCCTTTTCATTAGTTCAATAATAGCATACAATCACTACAATGCCGCTTTCCGAGAACTATCTCAATGCGTTGAGAGAACGGGCTTCGAAGAGCAGAATTTACCGCAAATATCAGCTAACCGGTATCTCTCTCGCAAGTATCCTTGGTGATGAGGAGCATAAGGCGCTCTACATCAAACTCGCGAAACAGCACGACGCAGACAAGCTTCTTACACTTGCAAAACGCATAGCGGATAAAAAGAACGTCAAGAATAAAGGGGCATACTTCATGAGAGTGTTTTTCTCCAAAGATGACGCACCCAATCGTAACCATAAATAAAAAAGAAGACGAAAACTTCCTCCGCACGAAGACGGTTCCTTTCGATTTTTCAAAGTTCACCAAAAAGGAGCTTACTGACTTGGTAAAAGAGATGCGCGTCACGATGAAGAAGGCAAACGGCGTGGGGCTCTCCGCTAATCAGATAGGCAGGAAGGAGCGCTTCTTTGTCGCGCAGGTGCCTGACACGCAGGGCAAACAGCACTTCTATGCCATTTTTAATCCTGTTATCACTAAACTCTCGGAAGAATTTGAGACGGTTGAGGAGGGGTGTCTCAGCGTCCCCCACGTCTGGGGACCGACACCGCGCCACTACCGCGTAACGCTCGAAGGGTATGACATTCACAACCGCAAAGTGCGCTACAAGGCGTGGGGACTCCTTGCGCGCGTATTTCAGCACGAATGCGACCACTTGAACGGCGGATTGTTCCTCGATAAGGCAAAATCGGTCACAAAACTGTTACCGAAGGAAAAAAACTAACGACTGACAACTTATAACTAATAACAAACGGAATGAATCCCGTTAGAAGCCGCGTTCGCTTTGCTCATATGAATACAATATCAATAATAACGAGTCGTTTAACAAAAATAACTAATTCTACAGCTCGCACGAACGCGAACTGCTTCTAACGGGATGAAATACGCTTTTTTCGGTTCACCTGAATTCGCCTCGATAATTTTAGAAAAGTTGATTGGCGCAGAAATGCCGCCCGCACTTTTGATTTGTAACCCCGATAGGCCCGTGGGCAGAAAGAAAATAGTTACGCCTCCGCCCGCAAAGCAGAGCGTCCTCGAGCAGGATGAATCAATCCGCGAGAATGTTAAGATTCTCCAGCCAGAAAAAGTAACCGAGATCGAAGAGGAATTAAAGAGGGGCGGATATGATCTCTTTATTGTCGCCGCGTACGCAAACATTATTCCTCAGCGTATTTTAGACATCCCCCGCCTTGGCACTATCGGCGTGCATCCTTCATTGCTTCCTCTTTTCCGTGGAGCAACCCCTATCCAGTCCGCGCTTCTTGCGGGCGCTACGGAAACCGGTGTTTCGCTCTTTGTGGTAGACGCAAAAGTGGACCACGGCGCAGTACTCGCAGAAGAAGCGCTTGATACGCTCGACGTTACGACCCTTACCTACCACGCACTGCACGACGCGCTTGCCGAACTTGGCGCCTCTATGCTTATCCGCACACTCCCGAATATCGAAGACGCGATAAAGAACGCAAAGCCTCAGGACGAATCAAAAGCAACACTCACGAAGAAATTTACGACCGAGGACGGCTTTATTCACGAGGATGAATTGAACGAAGCAACATCGGGCGTGAACTCCGAAAAAGCCCGCGAGATAGACAGAAAAATCCGCGCATTGGGCGGAGGTATGGGCATCTACACTATTTTGAAAGACAAGCGCACGAAATTATTGGAGGCGGAAGTGCGCAATGGCACACTCGTATTAAAACGCATTCAGGAAGCGGGCAAAACTCCGAAGACGCTCTAGCGTTGACAGTTTGTTCGAAATTCTGCATTATAGACACAGCAACCCCACCCGCACCAGGAGGATGTCCCATGGCGAGCGTCCGAAACACCGAAGAGAGGGACTGCCGTTGCGGCTCGTGCCCCACCTCGGCTACCATCACCACCTACGACTGCGGGTGCGTGACGGTCGAGCTCCACGACGAGACCAGTCCCTGCGAGGACTGCTCGAACTTGAGCGGCGAGGCCGTGGACTGCGGCGAGAGCGGAGACCCCGAGACCCACGGCGAGGAGGAGTAACCAACCCAACGCCGAACGGCGCCACGAAATGTGGCGCTTTTTTTCGGGCTTAGATTCCGTTCGCGAACGTCGCGATTTCAGGGAAGAAAAGCACACCGAGCGCGAAAAGCGCTATTCCGATGAGCCAAAATATGAGATGGGAGTGGGTTGGGTGCATTACTTTTCAAGTATAACCCCTCGCTCGTTTTTCGGAAAATGCTCTATTGCGTACCGCAGGGCTGTGCGGGGCATAGTGGCCTTATGTGCGTTCAAGAACCTCACTAATGTAGGCCTAGAGCGTTTGCCGACCTCGCGGAGCATCCAGCCCGTTGCCTTGTGCATTAGGTCCTCGGTATCGGAGAGGAGCGTCTCACCTATCGCGAGAGCGTCCTTGAAGTCGCCTTCTCTAATGAACCAAAACGTAGCAAGAATCGCGATGCGCCTTTCCCAAAGATTCTTTGATTTCACAAGTTTGTATAAGACGCTTCTATCTTTATGGAGTAAGTACTGCCCTAGAATATATGGCGCGGAGGAATCCACGAGGTCCCAGTTATTCACGCGCTTAGCGTTTACAAGATAAAATTTCGCAATTTTTTCCCGCGTCTTTTCATCGCCCGCATTGAACTGCGCAACGAGAATGATGAGCGCGGTAAGCCGGCACTCGTGGTACTTACTCAATAAGAGCTTCTTAATTTCGGGAAGCGGTAAGTCTTTAAAATGCTTTGCAACTTTCCTCTGCTCAGGGACCGTCACGCCGATAAAGACATCGCCGTAGCCGTACTGCCCTTTTCCTGTTTTAAAAAACCAAGACGAGCTTCTCGCTTTCGTCTTGGTTCCGTGTTTCTTTAACGCCTTCTCAATTGCAACCGCCGTGCTCATATTAGTTTTTCACGCACGTACCGCCTACGTCGCCGAACGGCAAGCGCACTCCCGTAACGGGCGCGCAATGCAAGCCATCTGAACAAATCGGCGCGCCTACCATATTCCCACCACAACGCATATTCTCACCCACCACTGCCCTTGATACTACGAGGTTTGCACCCTGCATTTTCAAATACTTGCTTACGCCGATTGAGGGCTGAACGGTCATCGGGTCCTTGGGCGCGCGGTCCGCGTAATTTACGATAATCTCCCCGTCTCTAAACTCGGTCGTCTGCGGTGCGACTCTGTCGCCAAGGAGAATAGAATTTGTGCCAGAGTATCCGCTCGGCGTTCCTAATGCCACCGTTACGTAATAGAATGTTCCGCTTCCTCCGCCTGTCTGCGTCAGAATAAACGCCACGTCCTGTAACCCATCATTATTGAAGTCGCCTCTCGCCTCGTTTCCGAAAATCTGCGTAACTGTTTTCGAGGATGAGTTCGGTGCGGTCTGCTCTTCTGCTCTGCCGCCGACGAGCGTAATCAACTGCCCGTCAATTTTATACGTTGCATTCTTGTAGTCGCTCGTAATTACCTTCGGCTTTGCTTTTGTGCTGACAAACGCGAAAAGTGCCACGACGATAACGAGGAGAATGACCAGAATTGAATATTTTTTCATATTTCATTAGACGGGCTGTGTGCAATGCGCGCAACGCTTCGCCTGAATGGGAATCTCACTCATACATTCGGGGCATTTCTTGGTCGTGGGGTCTGCGGGCGGCTCCTTGCGGGCGCGCGAGACCAGCACATTCATCGGCTTCACAATAAAGAAGAATACTGCGGTCGCGACAAGCAAGAACGAGATAAGGGCGTTCACAAAGTCGCCGTACATAAACTGACTGCCGTTAACGGCGAACGTGAGCCCCGAAAAATCGGGCACTTTATAAATCGCAGCGATGAGCGGGGTCAAAATATCCTTCACAAGCGCGTTCACCACCGTCCCAAACGCGGCACCGACTACGACACCAACAGCAAGGTCTACTACGTTTCCACGCAGTAAGAATTGCTTGAATTCTTTTAACATACCTTCAGTATAGCAAACAATTATGCCCTTCCCCGCTTCACGAGTTCTAGCTTCTGCCCCCTCTTCCAACTCTTAATTTCCGCCTCTCGTTTTGATGCTTTTGAGCGGTTGGCGTGCTTCTCGGTATACAGGAGCTTCTTCACTTTGTGCGCGCGAGTATACTTCGCGCCCGTCTTTGAGGCGTGCTCCTCAAACCTGCGCTTCACATCGGTAGTAATCCCCGTGTAAATACTCCCGCCCTCGCACTCAATTAGATAGACGAAATAGGCCACATAGAGAGTATATCCTTTATGCGTGGGGAATTGAAAAAGTCCTTCGAGTATGGCACAATAGCTTCGCAATTGCGGGATCGTCTAATGGTAGGACAGTGGACTCTGAATCCACTAATCTTGGTTCGAATCCAGGTCCCGCAGCCAATAAAAAAGTCGCGCTTAGGCGCGATTTTTTCGTGCTGTGGGTGGATTCGAACAGGAGGAGGGGTCGGGAGGAAGCGGAACGTCCTCCTGTGTCGGAATGAGCGAAGCGGACTCAAAACCGAGGGTTTTGAGAGAGTGAGCGTGTTGCGCGCGAACGACGTTCGATTTCCAAATCCCGCAGCAAAAAACGGAAGCAACCGCCTTTCAGTTTCACTCACTCCGCTTGACCATAGGACAGTGGACTCTAAATCCACTAGTCTTGGGTTTGATACAATGAGTAGAATGATGCGAAAGGGATTCACGCCAAATATCATCCTATTCGTTGTGGTTAGTATTTTGTTTGCAGGAGGAATTTTTCTATTCGTGATGTTGGGAACGAAATTCAAAGAAAATTACTCCTCCATCGACGGCGCAATAGCGACATCAAGTCCTAACTTAGCATCGACCAGCTCAATCGCGATAACTCCGAGTACGTCCCCATTATTACTAAATCCGTTTCCGGAAAATTCAAAGACGCTCCTTAGTGCGGTTATTAAAAATCTTGATGTTCCGGCTAGCGTGGCGACCAACGATATTGATGTTCGATATTCATTGTTAAGTAATAAAACCTTTCTCATTAAAGTTTTATCAACTAAACCTATTAATGACCAACCTGACATGAGCGGTCTTGCTGGTAAAGAGGTTTATGTCATTGGCACCAACGCGGTCGCTAATGGCCTCAAGGTTGGAGAAATTGTATCGATGCAACTTAGTTACTGCACTATTTACGAGAATAAGGCGGGCTACCTTTACAACATCAAGGGACATGGGTTGTTTTGTGTTTCGAATGTGTCCTCAAACAACCCTCCGAATCAAATGGTTAGTATAACCGGAATTGCGGCAAACTCGGTTACAGAAATAGACCCTAATGCGGCATTTATCCTGCAAAATTTCCCAAATTATAAATTCACGATAACTAAAATTTTAAAAATAGAAGGAGGAATACATAACGCCTCTTCTTGTTCATATCTCGGAGATTCTACATATATATACATCCCTCCCATTTTAGAATCGGGAAGCAACGGAACCTGCTACAACGAGGGGTCGGTCATACAATCGGGCATTCTCTCATATACTCCTGCGCTGGCCGTAGTCGATCTGCGAATAGATTATGCGTCATCAACTACTCAACCGCCGAATTCGGAAATACCATTAAATATCCTCCAGGTCGTTTATGCCGCCAACTCAACATCTGGATCGCCTCTTTTGGCTCCTAGGATTGACGCAAACCAATCTGCTGGTTACAACATTAAATCTTTATCAATTAGATTCATTTTCCAAATTCCCGAAAATCAAAACGAGGTCAGTCTAGTATATGGAAATTACCCTACCGGACATTCATTGGAAAATGATCAGCAGGGCTATTTCGGCCAAAGTGAGGGAGGGTTTATTGCCGATTTTATTCAAAAAACCTTTTTCCCAATTCCTGGTTAGCAAAATCAACAATATCCAAGATATATTTCATTTCCGGTCCTTGGGCGGGTCTGCAGCCAACAAAAAATTCGCGCTTAGGCGCGATTTTTTATACTATTGGTCACTTTTTCTGAGTTGCGTTACTATAACGATATGGCGATGCCGAAAAATCTGTTTCTGGTGCGACACGGTCAATCCGAGGGAAACCTCGTACGGCGTCAGTTTGAGACAACTAATAACGAATCATTTTTTTCAGATGAGTTTCTTGACCTCCACGAATCCCAATACAAGCTCACGGAGCTTGGTGTAACGCAGGCAAAGAAAGCGGGACAATACCTGAAAGATAACCACTTTGTGGCGTTCGACAGAATGCTTGTATCGAATAACGTCCGCGCAATGCAGACTGCGGCGCATTTGGATATTAAGAATGCCCTCTGGATGATTGATTTCAATACCCGGGAAAGAGATGCGGGACTCTTCAACACGATGGCGCCGTCGAAAAGAGATGCGCAGTATGCCGACCAGCAGAAATTCTACAACACACAGCCGTTTCTCTATCGCCCGCCTCAGGGCGAGAGCATGGCTGACGTATGCGAACGCATTAAAATCGTACTTGGCACGCTCGCACGCGAGTGCGACGGGAAGAATGTAATTATTGTCTGCCACGGCCACGTGATGAGGGGCTTCAGAATAATGCTTGAGAGAATGTCGCTGCAAAAGAGCAACGAGCTATTGTTGAGCCAGGAAGCATGGGCGCGTATCCCCAACTGCTCGATACTGCATTACACCCGCGAGAACCCGAATGATAAGGGCGCAGAATTATCGAACAGGCTTGATTGGGTGAGGATGATTCGCCCCGCAGGCAATGGAAACCTTGAAGACGCGTTCACCAAAATTGAACGAAAGAAATACACGAATGAGGAGTTGTTCGCTGAAGCCGAGAAGAATAGAAATATAAACGCGTAATATAAAAATACCCGCCTCAATAGGCGGATATTTTTATCTATGCTTTAGATTACGCTAACTTTGATTTCATAACTCCCGCCACCGCACCGAGGGAAACAAGATAGATTATGAAATACGCGAGCCATCCCACAACCGGAATGAACGCGAGGAAGCCAAGGATAATCGCACTACCCAGGAGATGGTACCACTTGAGGTCAGAGTGGCCTTTCTTGAACACCGTCATAATGAATGACGAGGTAATAATAACTGAAACGGGAGCAGAGAGCGTGAGCAAGATGCAGTAGAGGGCAAGGATAACCATTCCCGGAACCCAACCGATAATGGTCGTGAGGAGAATGACTCCTGCAATGGGGGCGAGTACCAATACTCCAAATCCCGCAAGCAACCTCCCCCAGAAATGCGTATGCACGCTCGCGATTGCCGCAGTCACTTCTTTACGACGGAGGAACCACAAGAGATACGCCGCCGCGAGAATCGCAATCATTTTTAATGTGAATGCTACACCCGCAAACGCCGCGAACAACTTCGGGCGCATTCCATCTCTTAGACTTTCAACTTTCGTAAACACGGGCGCTGATGCGAGCTGTGTGCCGTCATCTTTCGTTGCCTCCTGGGGCGCTGAGTATTCAATCGTGCCTTTTATATTTGCGTTAGGACCGAATGATACCTTTTCAGCATGTTTAATCTTCACGTTGCCATTTACCGTGCCGTCGATGCGCACATCAGAACCCGCAATCGTAAGATTGCCGTTTTCCAATCCCGAGAAAACGACGAGGCCGCCGAAGAGATAAGAATCTTTCGCAACAGTCGTTTCGGGAGTCACGGTAAGCTGACCGCCTGCCGCCGCAATTTCACCGTTTACTTTTCCACTAATAGTGATGTTGCCGCCTGCCACGCGGATGTCTTCCGCAGACCCGCCGATGACATTCACCGTACCGCCAGCAGCCATAATATCCTTATCCACTTTGCCTGAGATAAAGACATTACCACCCACCGCAATCACATCCCCTGCTACGGAATTGGAAACATTCACCGTTCCCCCCGCAAGATAGACATTCTGCGCGATAGGCACCGCAGGAGTTGAGACGTTGTCTCCTGCCCCCACGTACGCGGCAAGTGCTACGACGGGCACGAACGCCGCAATGACCCACAATATTACGAACTTTTTCATACCTTTAGCATACCACCTTCAGGCATTTATGAGCCACATTCCGGCGCCTATAAGGAGAATTGCCACAAGTTTATGCGCCACCACCGCCTTCCTGATGTCCTCTTTCACAATGTACGGGAACCAGACCGAGAGAATAATGCCGAATACGAGCGTGAATAACGGCATTGTACCGTTCAACGCCGACACGAGCGCTATCGCAGGAGCAACCGCAATCGCATAAAACCCGAAGAGTCGCCCAATAAGATAAATGAATTCATTTGAGAGGAGGATTCCCCAGACGCCGCCGCTCACATTTCTCACGTCATAAATAAATCCTTTGCCGAACCTCGGAATAAGGAAAAGGATGAACGCGCCGATTGAAACCCCAAGAAACTCGTACGCGAGCGCGTCCCAGAAGCCCTGCTGAACAGTAACGAACTTAAAGATAATCGCGGGAACAGCCCAGAGAATGCCTGCAAGCATTACCCAGCCGAATGATTTTTTGATTGCAAAAATTGTGCCGTTTGGTTTATCCCGCGAGAGAAGGAAGGCGCCCGTGATAACTATCCAGAAGCCAATGAACTGTTCCGCAGTAAGCTGTTCGCCCAAAAATACGTACGAGAGGATAAGCACAAAAACGGGAATAATCTGAAACACGGGCGTAACGGTCGATATATCGTCCAAGGAAATTGCCTTATAGTGCGGCAGGAGCGAAAGTTCCATACCAATGCCCGCGAGGAGAATGAGAATGGTTTGCTCGAGCGGATAGACGGTAAAACCGCGGACAGCGAAAATACCGAGCGCAAACGGCAATGCTACGCACCCGCCGAGAATGGTGAGTGTGGCAAAACTCTTCACTTTTTGTTCAATAACGTACTTATCGATGAAACTTGATACTGAGTAAAGGGCGGGAGCAAGAAGTGCCAATAAAAGCCATGACATATCTCAATTATACCCTTCCCTCCCACTTCCAATGGTTATGTTTTGATATAATGAATTCAATATGAATAAGAACATCAACGCACCCATGTTGCTGATGCGACTCTCCCTCGGAGTCATCTTCTTTTATACGGGGGTGGTCAAAGTCCTTACGCCGAACTGGTCCGCGGCAGGATATCTGAATAGCGCTAAAACGTTCGCGCCACTGTATCAGTGGTTCGGAAGCGCGCAAAACGCAGGTTGGGTATCATTTTTGAACGAATGGGGCTTGTTGCTTATCGGTCTCGCACTCCTCACGGGTTTCTTTGTCCGCTGGGCGTCCCTTGGCGGAATGACGCTTATGACGCTCTACTATTTCCCCGTGCTTACATTCCCATTTGTGAGCAAGACGAGCTACCTCGTGGATGAGCACGTAATCTATTTCCTCGTATTCTTGATACTCTTTGCGACACACGCGGGCGAGTATTTCGGACTTGATGGAATGCTCAAGAAGCGCGGATTCGGGAAACTGGTATAGTATAATTAATAAAAAACCCGCGAATATTTCGCGGGTTTTTTATTTCTTGGCATTACCTGCCGTTCGGACGCGGCATATCCGTGCGCAACTGGATTGATTGTGCCGTCACACTGCCGTCGCTGTTTGCGGTTCCTGTTACCGCGACCTGCTTGCCCGCAGTCACATCGCTAATTGTGCCGTCGACCGACTTCGAAATTTTCGTTGAAGGAGAGAAGAACACAAACCGCGTGCTTCCGTCCTGCATTTTGAGCGTGATGCTCTTATCGTCCACGCTTATCACTTCTCCACCCACAAAACCTCCGCTCATAAACCCGCCCTGACGCCCCGTGCGCGCTCCGCTGAAGTTTCCGCGCGTGCTAGACTGCGCATTGCTTTGTCCGTACTGCATGCCGCCCCAGAATATCAACGCCGCAATTACTACCGCACCGCCAACATACCCCCACATTTTTTTGTTTTTTGTATGCATCCCGTTAGAAGTTTATTGTTTATTTATTTTCGACTATTTTGTTTTTATGAATTCCGATAGAGATGTT
>JAKAHO010000031.1 GCA_021814835.1 bacterium | reverse complement strand
GGTATCGCCATCACGCACGTCACAGTAAAAGACCACAATCTGCGCGAGTGGAGTATTACGCCCTCGCACGGGGGGGAACTGCTCTTCAGCTTTGACGTGGTTCCTGAACGCATCGCAAGTATTCTGAAAAACATTATGGAGCGCACAAAGTGGGATGGTCTGAGCTACGTTGATTTCCGCGTAGTAAACCGCGTGTACTACAAATGATGTGTGATATTATGAAGAAGATGAATTGGAATGATCGTCGCGGGGGATTTACCCTTATTGAAGTCCTCATTTATGCGGTCATTTTTTCGATAAGCGCAGTCTTTCTTGTAAATATTCTGACGTCGGTAACGCAGACCGAGGTGCGTCAGAACTCAATGAACAACGTGAGCCAGCAGGTCACGTTCGTCGCAAATACTATTCAACGCCTTGTGCGCCAGTCGAGTCTTATCCAGAATCCATCGGGAGTGGCAAGCACCACGCTCTCGCTCCGTATGTCCTCATCCACGCAGGACCAGACCTTTATTTTTACTGACGCCTCTTCGACCGCGATTTATCTGAAGACAGTAGACGCAAGCGGAACGGCGAGTACAACCTTTGCGCTCACCGACGATGCGGTTACTGTTGGTAATTTTACCGTCACAAAATTCGAAGTCCCGGGAGGATCGGCAGTTGTGCAGGTAGACCTGACGCTCAATTACAATACAGGCGTCCAGCGCGCAAAGGTGGCGCGCACATGGCGCGGAGCGATTTCACGCGTCTCGGCGGCAACGTTTGATTCGAGTCTGGTGCCCAACGCCGCGGGTACGTTTGATCTCGGCGGTTCAAGCGCGGCATGGAACAACGGCTTTTTTGCGGGGAATGTAAACATTACAGGCAAGCTCGGTATCGGCACTACGCCGACTGACCTCACGGGCACTGCCGCCGCGATAAAAATAATAGGGGATGCGGGCTTCACGACATCAACATACGGCGTCATTCTGATGTCGCCGGGGGGAACATGCTTCCGTATCGGCGTCAGCAACTCAGGCGCATTTACTACCTCAACAGCCACCTGTCCTTAAACACCCCCTAAAGAGGGGGTGTTTAGCACTTGACGTGCGTGAGTGCTAATCCTATACTTTTACGGTATGAATCCCGTTAGAAGCCGCGATTGCGTGCGTAAATAAACGGGATGGGAAACAAAGGTCATGTTGATTACAAATGTAATATGCAGCTCGCGCACAGCCGCGATCTGCTTCTAACAGGATGAAGGATCGCACACGCGCAATTCTTGAGCTCGCCGTGAGGGATTTCATTAAAAATGGGAAGCCCATTACGTCGGAATATCTTTACGAACTTCACGATTTCGGCATAAAGCCGGCAATGATACGTTGGGAGTTGAACAGCCTCGCTGAGGCGGGCTTTTTTTACCAAGAACACCCGTCAGGCGGGCGTTTTCCGTCGGATAAGGCCTACAGGCACTTCGTTGATGCATTGCTCGCGCGCGAAGCGGCGGTTGAGGAAAAGGAGCAAAAGTGCGAGCTTTTTATGAATGATATGAAGTCTATGGTTCAGCAGATGTCGGAACAGTTGAAAGTGTTGAGCATCGGCTATGACCCGAAGCAGGGCACGATGTATGGGAGCGGACTTCGTGAGCTCCTCGAGCACTTGGAAACCGAAACAAAAGACGAGCTGGTTGATGTAGTAAAAGATTTTGAACAAATTGAAGAGCGGTTGGCGAAGAAGCGCGACTGGTGGGAGGAGGGCGAGCTGTGGCCGCGCGTATTCGTAGGCGAGAGTCCCGTAACGCGTTCTGACCATCTCTCGGTTATCGCCGCGCGGTATGATGAAGGAGAGAGAACGATATTATTGCTTTCAATCGGTCCGAAGCGTATGGACTACCAGCAGTCGGTAGATTTATTCAAAGGGTTGAAGTCGGGAAAGAAGAAAAAGAATAAAAACGAATAAAATGGACGAAGAAATAAAAAATACTGAACCTGAACTCGATGAGTTGGGAGTGTGTCAAAAGGAAAGAGACGAGTACTTGGCAGGATGGAGGAGAGCAAAAGCTGACCTCGCTAATTTTAAAAAAGAAGAGATGGAGCGGGTGCAGAAAATGGTGAAGATGGGGAATGAGAATATTGTGCGCGATGTGGTGGCAATCTTAGACAGTTTCGATCTCGGGATTACAGCGACAGGAGCGGAGAGCGCGGCAGGCAAGGGAATGATGCTCATTAAAACCCAGTTGGAAGATGCGTTGAAGCGCCACGGACTCCAGCCCATCCGCGCAGAGAAGGGAACAATGTTTGACCCCACGCATCACGAAGCATTGGGTGAAATCGAGTCGGAGCTTCCTGATGGCGTGGTAGTAGAAGAAATAGAGAGGGGGTATTCGTTAAATGAGAGAGTAATACGTCCGGTACGGGTAATCGTAAGCAAAGCAAAACAATCTAAATAAAAACTATGGCAAAAATATTAGGAATCGACCTCGGTACAACAAACTCGGCAATGGCGGTAATGGAAGGCGGTGAGCCGAAAATCCTCGAAAATCACGAGGGTAACCGCACCACGCCGTCGATTGTGGCGATGAGCAAGGCGAATGAGCGCCTTATCGGCCTCTTGGCGAAACGCCAGGCAGTCGTGAACCCGAAGAACACTATTTACTCGGTAAAGCGCCTTATCGGACGCAAGTTTAAAGATGCGGAAGTACAGCGCGACCGCGCGTTGTTTCCGTTCGAAGTGCGTGAGTCAGTGCAGGGCGGCATTGAGGTAAAGATGGGGGAGACGTGGAACTCACCCGAAGTTATTTCTTCGATGATTTTGCAGAAGTTGAAGGCGGATGCGGAAGCAAAGCTCGGCGAGACAATCGACGAGGCGGTCATCACAGTGCCGGCATATTTCGACGACAGTCAGCGTCAGGCAACGAAGAACGCGGGCGAAATCGCGGGTTTCAAGGTGCGTCGTATCGTAAACGAGCCGACGGCGGCGGCGTTTGCATACGGAATGAACCGCATGAAGAACGAGAAGATTGCCGTGTACGACTTCGGCGGCGGCACATTCGATATCTCGGTTCTTGAAATCGGTTTTGATGCGGAATCAAAAGAACAGACGGTTGAAGTAAAGGCGACGGGCGGCGATACGCACCTCGGCGGCGATGACTTTGATAAGCGCATTATAGACCATCTCATTGCTGAATATAAAAAGCAGGAGGGCGTAGATGTTTCGAAGGATCCGCTCGCAGTCCAGCGCCTCAAGGAAGCTGCAGAACGCGCGAAGCACGAACTTTCGACTGCGATGGAATCGGAAATAAACCTTCCGTATATCACCTCTGATGCATCGGGACCCAAGCACTTTGTGATGAAACTTTCCCGCGCAAAGCTTGAGAGTCTTGTGCAGGATATGATTGACCACTCAATCGCGCTTGTGAAGGAAGCAGTAACGGCCGCAGCGCCGAAAGGTGCAGGCCTGAAGATTGAAGATATCAATGAAGTATTGCTCGTAGGGGGTCAGACGCGTATGCCCGCAATTCAGGAAGCGGTAAAGAAATTGTTCGGCAAGGAGCCGCACAAGGGTATTAACCCGGATGAGGTTGTGGCAGTGGGTGCCGCGGTGCAGGCGGGTATTTTGCAGGGTGATGTAAAAGATATTCTTCTTCTTGATGTGACGCCGCTTACCTTGAGCATTGAAACGTTGGGAGGTGTAGCCACGCCGATGATTCAGAAGAACACAACCGTGCCGACTGCAAAGACGCAGGTCTTCTCAACGGCAGCCGATAACCAGACCTCAGTTGAGGTGCACATCGGCCAGGGAGAGCGTCCGCTTATGGCTGACAACAAAACACTCGCGCGCTTCATTCTCGATGGCATTCCTCCGTCTCCCCGCGGTATGCCGCAGGTGGAAGTCACGTTCGATATCGACGCGAACGGCATCTTGAGCGTATCCGCAAAGGATAAGGCATCAGGAAAGTCGCAGACGGTAAAGATTGAGGCATCGACGAGCTTGAACAAGGAAGAAATCGAGCGCTTGAAGCAGGAAGCTGCGACACATGCTGCGGAAGACCAGAAGAAGCGCGAAGTAATCGAAATAAAGAACCAGGCGGAGTCGCTTGTCTATGTTGCGGAGAAGAGTCTTAAAGATGCGGGCGATAAGGTAACTGCCGAGCTTAAAGACGCGATAACCAAGAAAATTGAGCGCGTAAAGGAAGTGAAAGATAAAGATGATGCAGAAGTGATTAAGCAGGCGACACAGGAACTCTCGACTGAACTTCAAAAGATAGGCGAAATGATGTATAAAGATACTAAGCCTAACCCGGAAGCAGCGGGACCCCAACCCGAACAACCTACGCAATAATGATTGAATCACCGGAGGTAATCAGTCAGTCAAAATTTGAAGAAGCGGATTACAGCATCTGGAAAGTTGTTGTCCTCGCGCTTGTCTCGATTGCCTCCAGTGTGGCAGCAGTGTATGAATTCAATGCATTTCTGACCACGTTCCAGTATGCATTCTTGTGGTTTGCGTCGGGTGCTGCAATTTTGTTCATCATAATGAACGTCTTAAACGCGTTCTTTATTAAACATTTCTCGATTGTATGGGGCATTGCGCTTGCGGAGGCATTCGCTCCGCTCGTGCTGTTTATGCAGTACACGAAGTCGAATACGATTCTCGTTCTTCTTGGCGCATTCACCTTCCTTTTTCTCTGTGTCGTGGCGGCCGCATTCAGGGGAACGGGCACATTGCGCAACAGCGTAAAGATTAAGTTCTTTCAGATATCGCGCGTGATTACGCCGAAGCTTATGATGGGCGTGCTCGCTACCGCCACGGCGCTCGTGTACCTCAATTACGTAATGTGGGGCGGTCTCACAAACGTTATCGGCCACAAGCTTGTTGATGGCATTCTTATTTCAGCCGAGCCGGGCATTAAGCTCGTCTATCCGACAGTCACCGTTGATATGACTATCGACAAAGCGCTTCGTGAGCTCACCATCACCCAGATTCAGCGTCTGCCCGCTGGGGCAATTCCGAATGTGAATTTCGATTTGAGCGCGGGCTTGGCCCAGCTCTCTGCGGCCGACCGCGAGATAGTACTCGGAAAGCTCACCGACCAGTTAAAATCCACCATTGAATCGAAAATCGGCGCCTTCCAGAAAGGTGAGACAGTAAAAGAGGCCGCATACCGTATGCTCGCGGATTATATAAAGACTTTACCGCCTGTGACGCTCCAAATCGGGCAAATCTTGCTTATGGTCCTTGTGTTTCTCACGCTCCGCAGTGTTGCGGCACTCGTGTACTGGCTTATCGACCTTCTCGCATTTATCGCGTATAAGTTCCTTATCGCGTCAGATTTTGCGCTCGTAAGCTACGAAACATTGAGTAGAGAATTCACGATTCTTCCGTAGTTGATTGGTTCTGTGTTCGCAGTTATAAGTTATATGTCATTAGTTTCTGCTGTTTCTTAAATCATGAAAGATTATTATTCCGTCCTTGGCGTCTCCCGCGAGGCGTCTGAAGAGGACATCAAAAAAGCATATAGAAAGCTTGCGCACCAATTCCACCCCGACAAAGCGGGCGGCAATGAGTCTAAGTTCAAAGAAGTGAACGAGGCGTATCAGGTGCTCTCCAATAAAGATAAACGCTCGCAATACGACCGCTTCGGCAGCGCAGGCGCGGGAGGTGGCGGCGTTCCACCGGGCTGGGAGGGCTTCTCGGGCTTTGGCGCGCAGGGACAGCAATGGAATGGGAACTTCGGCGCTGAAGACCTCGGCGACTTGAGTGATATTTTTGAACAATTTTTCGGCGGTCAGGCAGCCGCGCGCGCCAGACCGACCTACACGCGTGGCTCGGATATCGAGATACACGCGGAGATTACGTTAGAAGAAGCATTTAAGGGGTTATCAAAGACGTTGCACTATCAGACCTACGCAGAGTGCGCGCATTGCGCGGGATTAGGTTACGAGAAGAGCAAAGGCACAAAGAAGTGCGCAAAGTGTCAGGGAAAGGGCGAGATTCGCGAAGAGCGTCAGACTTTTTTCGGAAAGTTTGCGCAGGTGCGCGCGTGTCCCGATTGTCACGGACGCGGCGAGGTGCCCAACGAAAAGTGCCACGAGTGCAAGGGCACGGGCCGCGTGGTAAAACAACGCGAAGCAAAGGTAGAAATCGCGCCGGGTATTGAAGACGGCCAGATTATTAAGCTCGCAGGGTATGGCGAGGCAGGCGAGTTCGGGAGCGGCAGCGGCGATCTCTATGTTGTGGTCCGCGTGAAGCCGACCGCGAAGTATGAGCGCAGGAAAGCCGACCTCATTACCGAAAAAGATATCAGCATTGCCGAATTATTACTCGGTAACGATATTACAATGCACGACGTGGACGGCACGGTATTCCAGGTGCGCATCCCAGGCGGATTCAATGTGCGCGAGGCATTAAAGGTTACGGGGCGCGGTATGCCGAGGTTCGGTTCGTTCAGCTCGTCCTCTCGCGGCGACCTCTACATTCGTTTTAATCTCAAAACCCCGAAGTCAGTATCCTCAAAGGCAAAGAAGTTGTTGGAGGACCTGGATAAGGAGATATAGGTTTCATGCTGATATATAAGTTTCGAAAATTAATGTGATATAATTCAGGCAAATGAAAAACATCTCTCGTTTGGCGGGGAGGTCAGTTTTCTTGGTAGCGACAATATTTATTGTCGCCTTTGTTTTTATAGGCGCGCAATCCGCGTATGCCCAGGTTGCCCCCGCACCTAAAGGCGAGGTTCGTGCCACTAGTACGGATTTTGCCATTACCGACTCCGATTATTTAAATATCTCTCTCCATACGACGAATCCCGTCAGTCTAACAATGACATCAATTCCCAAAGTCATTAATATCATCACAGAAGCAACAAGTTCCGCAGTTGACACTGCCTTTACCGTTTCCGGTCTTCTCCCGAATACAACATACTATCGTTATCTAGACGGTCTTGCCAATCTTCAGACATTTATTTCCGATGCGAGCGGTAGTTACAATTTCATTCTTAATATTGCTGAGCCTCATCTGGTGACAATTCAGACCGTTCACAGTACGAAGATTATCAGCGCCCCCACTGGCGGTGATTGCTCGGTTATTGGCGTGTGGGACGCGG
>JAKAHO010000030.1 GCA_021814835.1 bacterium | reverse complement strand
CCCTTACACGCATCATTAAATACGGACTTCAGGCGTTTGTGCGCAACGGCTGGCTTTCAGTTTCGACTATCAGCATTATGATTCTCGCGGCCGTGGTATTCGAAGGGCTCGTGCTTTTCAATGTCACGGGCAAGGCGGCGATAAACTCGCTTCAGGAAAAAATCGACATCAGCGTCTATTTCAAGAGCAATGCTGCAGAGGATTATATTTTGAATATTAAGAAGTCACTCGAAAATCTCGCGGAGGTAAAGAGCGTTGAGTACATCTCGTCCGAAGCGGCGCTCGTAGACTTCAAGAACCGCCACGCGGGCGATGCGGCGCTCAGTCAGGCAGTTGAAGAGCTCGATAAGAACCCGCTCCTCGCCTCATTAAACGTCAAAGCAAAAGACCCAAGCCAGTATAAGACAATTGCAAGCTACCTGGAGAATCAGACGCTGAAGGACCAGATAGAGAAGGTGACCTACGCGCAGAATCAGGTGGTCATTGACCGCCTCGTGGGCTTCATCGACACATTGCGCAAAGGGGGAATCACGCTCACTATTTTTCTCTCATTCCTCGCGGCAGTCGTCACGTTTAACACGATTCGTCTCGCCATTTTCTCGGCAAGCGAGCAGTTGAACATTATGCGCCTTGTGGGAGCTTCAAACGCGTTTATCCGCGGTCCCTTCGTGGTCGAGGGTATTATTTACGGCATCATCGCCTCGATTATCAGTTTTGTGGCGCTCATACCCGTCATCAATTTCCTCTCGCCGTCCATAAACAGTTTTATAGGCGAAATAAATCTCTCGCAGTATTTTTACGATAATATTTTTGCGCTGTTCGGATACCAGATGCTGTTCTGCGTCGGTATGGGAGTAGCATCAAGTTACTTCGCGGTCAGGAGATATCTTCACTTGTAAGAAAAAAGAAACGCGCCTCGTTAGGAGGCGTGTTTTTCTTTTGCGAGTTGGTTGAGTATCTTACGGACTTCATCAAGGCTCTCGTCATCCAGAATTGATATCGCGAGCAGATTCGGATTCTTTTTCTTGAGCAGTTTGAAAACTTTTTGCACGGTCTCGTCGTCTACTGCATCGCTCTTGCTGATAAAGAGAAACTCTTTCTTTTCGAGAAGCTCGGGGTTATACGCCTTCAATTCTTTGCGGATGGTCGTGTAGTCTTCCACGGGGTGTTCTGATTCGGCAGATACGAAATGGAACAGGGTGTTCGTGCGCTCAACATGGCGTAAAAATTTGATACCAAGTCCCTTGCCTGCGGATGCACCCTCAATGAGCCCAGGAATATCGGCAAGAATAAGCTCATAATACGCTCCCAGGTTGGGTTCTAGCGTGGTGAAGGGATAATTAGCCACCTTGGCAGTTGCCGCTGTTATAGCGTTCAATAGGCTCGATTTACCCACGTTTGGCAGCCCCACAAAGCCCACATCCGCGATGAGTTTGAGCTCAAGGCGCACTTTGGTGTGTTCTCCAGGGATTCCGGGCTGGAATTGTTTCGGGGTGGTGTTTTTCGATGAACGGAAATGGAAGTTGCCCCGTCCGCCGCGTCCGCCTTTGGCGATAAGTACGCGCTCGCCGATTTTTACGATTTCGTGATCCTGTTTCCGTTCAAGGTCGTGAATAACTGTGCCCACAGGAACTTTAAGGAAAAGATCTTCTGCGGTATGGCCGTCATTGAACTGCGCTTTGCCGTCCTCGCCGTTTTCTGCAGCCACGTCCTTCTTAAAGCGGAACTTATTGAGCGCGCCGAGGTCGGAAGTTCCCTCAAAATAAACACTGCCTCCGTTTCCGCCCGTGCCGCCCGTCGGCCCGAGTTCCATGAGGTTCTTATTGAACGCTACTTTTCCCTTACCGCCGTTGCCGGCAGCAATCGAGATAACGACATCATCGATAAGCATATCGTGGTCATAATAGCAGGCTTTTCCCGATATGCACAGCAAAAAATGTACGCGGGGCGAGACTTAGGGCATAATCATAACCTGTAGATTAACTATGAAACCGACACTCAAAAAACATTTTGGATTTGATGAATTCAGACCGCTTCAGCAAAAGATTATAGAAAGCATTCTTTCAGGAAAAGATACATTGGCGCTTCTGCCGACAGGCGGTGGAAAGTCGCTTTGCTATCAGCTTCCCGCAATGATGTTGCCGGGGCTCACGCTTGTGGTCTCGCCCCTCATCTCGCTTATGAAGGACCAAGTGGCGGGCCTTGAGGAAACCAACATTCCTGCGGCGTATTTAAACAGCAGTCTCGGTGTCCGCGAGGAGCGGAGAATAAAACAGGAACTGCAGGACGGAAAAATAAAAATTCTCTACGTAGCGCCCGAGCGTTTAATGAAAGAGGGCTTTATGGAGTTTTTGAAAGCGCTTACGGTGTCGCTCATCGCGGTTGATGAAGCGCACTGTATTTCCGAGTGGGGGCACGATTTCCGCCCCGAGTACCGCAATATTTCGCAGGTGAGAGGGCAGTTTCCGGGGGTTCCTGTTATCGCGCTTACCGCGACCGCTACGACAAAAGTAAAAAGCGATATCGTGCGCCAGCTCGCATTCAAAGACTACGGCTCTTTCTGTGGAAGCTTTGATCGCCCTAATATTCATTACTCAATCCGCCCGAAGTCGGATGCCTATTCGGAAATCGTAAGCTATATAGAAGACCGTCCTGGAGCGTCAGGTATTGTGTACTGCCACAGCCGCGCCTCGGTTGAGCGCGTTGCAGAGGACCTGACTGCCGATGGCATTCAGGCGCTGCCGTATCACGCGGGGCTTTCCCCGAAAGAACGCGCAAAGAATCAGGAACTCTTTATGAAGGGAGAAGTGCAGGTGATCACCGCGACAATCGCGTTCGGTATGGGTATCGATAAGCCCGATATCCGTTTCGTGATTCACCACGATTTGCCGAAAAACTTGGAAGGATACTATCAGGAAACGGGCCGTGCGGGGCGCGACGGAAAGCCCGCCGAGTGTGTATTATTTTTCAGCTATCACGACAAAGAAAAGCATGAGTACTTCATCGGCAAGATGACCGACTCGGCGCGCATCCGCGTAGCGGAGGAACAGCTTGCAACGATGGTGACGTATTGCACAGCGCGGTTTTGCCGTAGAAAAATGCTCCTCAAATATTTCGGTGAGAATTACGCGAACGCAAAGTGCAATAATTGTGATATGTGCGATTACCAGCCGTCAAAAGTGGTCCGCAAAGATATCGTCTGGTAGAAAACTAAATCGAGTTATAGAGAAGCCACGCCGCAACTGCCACCGCAAGTGCGGCGATTTTTTCGGGTACGTTGCTCGTAATAAGCGTGTGGAGCGGACTTTTTTGCTGTTCAGGCATCTTATCCTTCAAGAAGTCCTGCAGGGCCTCTTTTAGTTCAATGGGTTCCTTAACGGTCGTGAGTGTGCCTCCGAATGCGTAGGAAATCGTTCCGCGTTCCTCGGATACCGCAATCACAAGCGCATCAGAACGTTCCGAGAGGCCGAGTGCAGCGCAGTGTCTCGTGCCGAGATTTTCATATTCAAACTTTTCCGCGAGCGGAAGACGTGCGCCGAATTTTTCGATGCGGTTGTTGTCGACAATAACCGCGCCGTCATGTCCCGGGGATGACTCATCAAAAATGCTAAGGAGTAATGGTACGGAGATTTTTCCTTGAAGGGGGAATCCGCCGCTCAAAAATCGGTCGATAGACTGTCTGCCCGTCAACACGATAAGCGCGCCCGTTTTAGTTTCCGCAAGTCTGATGACTGCCGCCACGATATCATTGAGCGTGGCCTCAGTCGCGGTGCTCTTAGGCTTCAAGAATGAGAGCAATGGCCATGTCGCCATCCATTCGAAGAAGTAGCGAATCTCGCGCTGGAAGATAACCACAAGTACAAAGACGAGAAACGGGAATATGGTCTGGAAGATAACAATAGTAAGCGAAAGGTTAAAGACGCGCGCGGCAAGGTAGATGCTGCCGAGAATGGCCACGCCGAAGAAAATAAAGGTGGAGTGTGTGCGCTTTACAATAAGAATGGAGATATAAATAAGAAACGCGACGATGAGGATATCAAGAATGTCCTTAATACCAAGCGTTATCGCAATATTTTGGAGAAAAGGAATAGTGTTAAGAATGAGAGATGAGAACATAATTTCAGTATACATCCGCATATATATGAATGCGAGTTGATATAATAAAAGACAAGCACTCAATGAGATCACTTATTGATATTTACAAAAAAACACCGACTGCAACGCGGCTCGCTGTTGCGGTCGCCTGCATTATCAGCGCCGTCGGTATTTTTGTCGCCGCTTCAGTCTATAGAACTTCATTGAGCGATCTTCTTATCGTTGAGCGCAAGAATTTACTTTCGGTTGAGGGGCAGGCGACGCATGAGCTCGCGCGCATTTTTTCCGATTCGGAAGAAACGGCGAGCGTGCTCGCATCGCAGGAGTCCGTCGCTCGTTTTCTCAGTTCTGGTTTTCCGAAACGCGACATACCCGCGATTTTGCGGATGTTTACATCGTTTAACGTAAATAATAATTACTCGGCGATTTATCTTTTAAATAAGGAGGGGACCGCGCTCATTTCGACTGACCCGACTTTTATTAATCAGAATTATTCATTTCGCAAATATTATAAAGATGCGATTGCGGGGCGCGCGGGTCTTCAGATGGCAATCGGAATAACCTCAAAACTCCCGGGATATTATTTTTCTGCGCCAGTTTACGACGCCGACAAATCGATTATCGGCGTTATGGTAATGAAGCGAAGTCCTGCATTTGTTGAGGCGCTCATCGCGGATTATATGCAGGGAAAGTTTTCAGTAAAGCTTATGCTGACAGACGAGCTTGGCGTGGTTATCGCATCAAACAAACAGGAGAGAATCTATCACAGTATGGGCAGGGTCCAGCCCGTAAATACGGAGAAAATAATCAACGAGGCCAGATTTCCGGGGATGGAAATTACGCCGCTGCAGTATGATGGCGTACAGGATGTGATAGAAAGCTACTCCGCTCCCGTTACATTAGACGTGAACGACACGGTGGGCGATGGGCCCGAGGTTCACGGCATTGCAAAGGTGGATGGCTTCCCCTTCTTTTTCGTTCATGAAATTGATCTTCGCGATATCGAAAAGGTTGCGATGAATGAGGCTATGTTTTTGGGGTTGCTCACGGTCATTGCCTCGCTTCTCGTGGCGCTCATGATTGCGCTTATGGTGCGCTCGACATTCCGCGCTATTTCAAAGGTTATCGATTCAGTGGTGCGAATAAGCGAGGGCAATTTCAAGGAGCGCCTAGGGGAGGATGGAAGCGTCGAGTTAAATGCCCTAAGTGTTGCATTCAATTCAATGGTTGAGCGTTTGGATGATCTTTATTCAAGCATGGAAGAAAAGATAAAAGTTGCGACTGCAAATATTACCGCGCGGGCGCAGGAGGCTGAGTATCAACGGCAGGTAATCGCCGAAACAAAAAAGGTGGTTGAGCTTGAAAATGCAAAGCATACGGCGATACTTGAGAGCATTGATAATGCGGTGGCGGTGATTGATCGTGAAAGCAAAATTGTTTTTGCGAATAAGAGCGCAGGCAGACTTTTTGGCATTAACATTGATGACTTTGTAGGCTTCTCGGTCTACAAACTTATTAAGACGATTAGAACCCCTGAAGGCGTAGAAATACCGAAAAACAATATTCTTGGCCGCGCGATGCGGGCGGTGCCCGCGCTTGTCGAAAGGCTTTCTTTGGAACTGAATAATGGGAAGATTATTTCGGTGCTTATGATCGCCTCGCCGTTTTCTCAAGGCGGAGAGGTGCGGGGATTTGTCGCTGTGTTGCGCGACGTTGCGGAAGAAGAAAAATTCGAAGAAATCCGCAGCGGGTTTATATCAATCGCCGCACACCAACTGAGAGGGCCGCTCACCGCCATTAAATGGTTCGGTGAAATGCTCGCGGAAGGTATCGGCGGAAAACTGAAACCGAAGCAGGCCGACCTCGCATTGGAAATCAATAACGCTGCAGAGCGGATGAGCGAGCTCGTGAATACGCTTTTGCAGACAGCGCGCGTAGAGACGGGCCGCGTCAAAGTTCTCCCGATATTCCTTAATCCTGTCGCGGTGGTGAAAGAGGTTTCGAAGTCGCTCGAATTTTTGAAAAAGCAGACGAAGCAAAAAATTGAAATTGTTTCTTCGTTGCCCGCAAAAACTGCATTGTTGATGGATCGCGACTTTCTTATGTTGGTACTCCAAAATCTTATTTCAAACGCTCTTCACTATTCGCCGAAAGGTTCGACCACAACCGTAACGCTTTTTGAGCATGGAGATGTGGTTGAGTGTCAGATCAAAGACAATGGCATCGGCATACCGAGGGAGTCTCAGAATGAGATATTCAATAAATTCTACCGCGCCCGCAATGCAATCCGTCTCGTTCCTGAGGGGTCGGGTATCGGTCTTTCACTTGCGAAAATGCTCGTGGAGGGCTGGGGCGGCCGCATCTGGTTTGAGTCTGAAGAAAACAAGGGCGCGATATTCAAGTTCACCATTCCGAAGAAGGGAATGGAGCCGACGGAGGGCGATGTAAGACTCAGCGCGGAGTAAACGGTGTATAATTGAGGCATATGATGGCAGTAAAAACAAAAAACAAAAAAAGGAGGGTACTCATCGTTGAAGACGATCCGTTTTTGGTGAAGGCATATAAAATCCGGTTTGAAAAAGAATCGGTGGACGTTGAGGTTGCCGTAAATGCGGAGGAGGCGCTTACCTATTTCAAAAAAACGCCGCCAGACGCGGTGCTTCTCGATATTATGCTTCCGGGAATGAGTGGATTTGAATTATTGGAAGAAATGAAGAAAGTGGAAAAATGGAAGAGTGTGCCCGTGATTATCGTGAGTAATTTGAGCCAAGATAAAGACATTGACCTTGCAAAGAAGCTTGGCGCAGTTGACTATATTGTGAAAGCCGACGTAAATGTTGGCGCGGTTGTGCGCGAAATTATCGGCAAAATGAAATAGGTGCTAGCCGGCGATAAGGAAGTGGTGCCCGAAGATAAGAATGCCGATTGCAATTGCGCCTATAACGCTTAAAATGACCGCCCCCGCGGCGATATCTTTTATCCGTCCCACAAGCGGGTCGTGATTCGGTTCAATTTTATTCATCGCGTCCTCGAACGCGGTATTCATAGTTTCTGCGGTAAGCACAAGCACGATGGCAATCGTAATAACCGCCATCTCGATATAATCGAATCCGAAATAATACATCG
>JAKAHO010000002.1 GCA_021814835.1 bacterium | reverse complement strand
CTCTCGTTTTATAGATTGAGGCGGTTTTCTGTTAAACTGTAGGTAATGAGCAACGCGTTCAGTTCGAAAATGATTTATTACCTATCACTCATAGGTTTTTTCGGGATATTTTCGACCACTATTTCAAAAAGCCCCGTACTTCCGCTCTACGTGCACGCCCTCGGCGGAAGCGACTTCATAGTGGGGCTCATCTCCGCATTTTCGCCCTTGGCGGGAATACTCTTTAGTTTTCCTATTGGTCTTATGTCAGACAAAATCGGGAGGAAGAAGCTTTTGCTGGCCTCTGCGATTATATTCGTTGTTGCTCCGCTTCTCTATCTATCCGTCAGCACCCCGATGTGGCTCATTCCGATACGGTTCTTTCACGGCATCGCGACGGCAATATTGGGGCCCGTCTCGGCTGCAATGATAGTGAGAGCGTATGAATCAACGAAGGGAGTGAAGCTTGGTTTGTATTCGTCGGCCACGCTTGTTGGCAGGGCGCTCGCACCGATGCTTGGCGGGTTTATCATTTCCTATTTTGCATCTGCCGGCGCGGCGCTTATGCAGTATACGTATGTGTATATTGCGGCGTTCGTTCTCGCGATCCCCGTATTTATTTTTACTGTTCTCATACAAGACGAAGCGCAGACGGGAGGATTCGCGACAAAAGATTTGCTCATAGACTTGCAATACTTTATCGCCAATAAGAAATTGTTTTCGACGGCATCGGTTGAAATGGCGACCTACTTTGCCTACGGCGCGCTTGAAACCTATTTACCGCTTTATCTCACCAATCTCGGTATCCCCGCGCGGGAAATCGGGCTTATTTTTTCAGTACAAATTCTCTCAATTGCGCTTTCCCAGCCATTATTCGGAAAGCTGGCTGATGTTGTTGATAAACGAAAGCTGGTTTTGGCGGGCGTTATCACGCTTGGGGTTGCTATCGGCATTCTCGGATATTTTGAGAGCGTTATCGCAGCGACGCTTATCGGACTTGTTTTTGCGCTCGGACTCTCATTCACGTCAGTCGCCACAAGCTCATATGTCGCGGAGGTGACGGAGAAGGACAAGCTTGGCGCATCGCTCGGGGCGTTGTCCGCCATTATGGATATCGGACAAACGGTAGGTCCATTCGCAACCGGCATCGCGATTACGTATTTGTCCTATAGGGCGGGATTTTTTGTGTCGTTATTGCTCGCGCTCGCTACTGCGGGATTTTTTTATGCATATAATTGGAGAAAGCAGGAGGCGCTCATATAAATAAAATAGTTATTATGAAAAAATATCTTATCGTCATCTCTTTTCTGGTTATCCTTGGTGCGGGTGCGTGGTATTATTTTGCGAATACATCCGCCTCGCAGATACTTATTACGCGGGCAATGTATATCTGCGGCGACAATAAAACAATTGACGCAGCGTATTACAGGGGAGCGGCGATACCCGTGAAGCCAGGGGAGCCGCCGATTCCCACGGGGAGCGTGTCAATTAAATTGAGCGACGGGCGCAATCTTCGTTTGCCGCAAACGATATCAGCTGACGGGGCGCGTTATGCAAACAGCGATGAGTCGTTTGTATTTTGGAGCAAGGGAGATGGCGCGCTCGTGCTCGAAAAAGGCGCGGAGAAAAATTATACAGGGTGCGTGGTGGCAGCGGATACTACGCAAGAGCGCAAATAGTGGATGCTTGACTAATTTATTATTGCGTGTTATATTTATGCCAAGATAGTTACTAACAAAAATTTCGTCGAGCTTCTTTTAGAAAACTAGACTTTAGGATCAAACCTTAAAACACACAAATTAACTTTTAACTTTACATGGAAGGAATAATCAAGAAACTTAACGAAAAAGGATTCGGATTTATCACCGTTGAAGGCGAAACGAAAGACTTGTTCTTTCACACTAACGAGCTCAAAGGAGTAACCTTTGATGAGCTTCGCGAGGGTGATAGGGTCACTTTCGAAAAAGCTGACTCTCCGAAAGGACCCAACGCAGTAAACGTATCCCGCGTCTAAATGATGCAGAGAATGCCTCGCCTAACGGCGGGGTATTTTTTTGTATATACTATACAGATGGAAGCGACGCTTACGCCACGCTGTCCGAAATGCGGGACCGAGGTTTCCGAGACCGACATTTTTTGCCCTCATTGCGGATTTGAATTAAAGCCTCACGCGATCGATACCTCGGTCGCCAAGCAGGTGCTTATTTACAGTGTCAGTTTTTTTCTCGCGCCATTCGGTTTGCATTACGCGTTTACGTATCTCAAACAGTCCGATGAGAGGGCAAGAATGATAGGCATCACCTCTCTTGTGCTCACCGTTGTTGCGATAGCGATTGGAATTATTGTGGTACAGCAATTCTTTTCGCAGGCGTACAGCCAGCTTGACCTTATTAACAGCGTGACGGGATTCTAAACCGGATATTGTATGAACAGCGCGAATCTCATTCAAGGACTTTCGGAGGCAGAAGCGCAAAGACTGCTTGCGGCTGAGGGGTTTAACGAACTGCCTTCCCAGAAAAAGCGGGGAGGCTTAGCAATATTATGGGCGGTACTTTCGGAGCCGATGCTTTTCTTGCTCGCGGCGACCGCGACTATTTACCTTTTTATCGGTGATGTGCGGGACGCGATAATGCTTATTATTTCCGCGTGCGTCATTATAGGCATCACCTATTATCAGGAGCGTAAGACCGAGCGGATACTTGAAGCATTGCGGGACCTTTCAAGTCCCCGCGCGCTTATTGTCCGCGATGGCGAACAGCGGCGCATTGCGGGAAGAGATGTTGTGAAAGGCGATATCGTTATTATTCGCGAGGGCGACCGCGTCCCTGCGGACGCGACCGTTTTGTCATCGGAAAATTTGAGCGTAGATGAATCATTACTTACGGGAGAATCGGCTGCAGTCCGCAAAACAAATTGGGACGGCGCAAAAGCAGCTGCAAGACCGGGAGGGGACGATGTGCCATTTGTTTATTCCGCATCGATGGTAGTGAGCGGGCATGCAATCGCAAAAGTGCATGCAATTGGCGCGCGCACCGAAATCGGCAAAATTGGAAAAAGTTTGGAGGGTATCAAAGAGGAGCAGACATTACTTCATAAAGAAACATATAGAATTGTCCGCCTTGTTGCGGCGGGGAGCGCAATCTTCAGTGTGCTTGTTGTTGTCGCGTACGCAATCGTGAAGCATGACATTGTCGGCGGTTTTCTTGCAGGACTTTCGCTCAGTATGGCAACTATTCCCGAGGAGTTTCCTGTGGTGCTTTTGCTTTTCCTCACCATGGGCGCGTGGAGGATTTCAAAGAATAAAGTACTGACACGCCGTTCGGCGGTTATTGAGACATTGGGCGCGGCAACGGTGCTGTGCGCCGATAAAACGGGAACACTCACATTGAATAGTGCGAAATTGGCGGAGGTTTACACGAATGATTCATTCATTGTGCTGGCAGATGGAATGCATACCGCGTCAAAGTCGTTTGAGCGATTACTTGAATGCGGCGTGCTCGCAGGCCAGAGGGACCCCTACGATCCGCTTGAAAAGGAATTAAATAATGTTGGTAAATCGTTGTCTGGTTACGGTGCACTTCAGGAATTAACGCTTATAAGGGAATTTCCATTAACGAAAGAATTACTTGCGTTGTCACACGTGTGGTGCGCAAAGACTGGCGGATCTTATATTGTTGCCTCTAAGGGCTCGCCTGAGGCGGTGCTGAGTCTTTGTAATGCAAGCGAAAAAGAAAGAGGGCGCATACTTGAAAAAGTGAAAGAGATGTCTGATAGGGGTTTGCGCGTGCTTGGCGTCGCGGAGTCTCGCTATGCGCACGGTGATTTACCCGTTTCGCAGCATGATTTTGCATTTACGTTTCTCGGGCTTCTTGGTTTCGTTGACCCCGTGCGCGAGACGGTGCCGGAATCGGTACGAGAGGCATACGCGGCAGGCATGCGCATTATTATGATTACCGGCGATTATCCTGGCACTGCGCAGTTTGTCGCGCGGCAGACGGGACTCAAAAATCCCGAACAATTTTTGACGGGCGATGACCTACGGAGACTTACTCATTCGGAACTCAGAGAAAAAATTAAAGATATAAATATTTTTGCGCGGGTGCTTCCCGAGCAGAAGTTGCTTATTGTTAATGCGCTTAAGGCAAACGGTGAGATTGTGGCAATGACGGGCGACGGCGTGAATGATGCGCCCGCGCTCAAGGCTGCGCATATCGGTATCGCGATGGGCGAGCGGGGGACGGATGTGGCGCGCGAGGCCTCATCGCTTGTTCTGTTGAACGACGATTTTTCTTCGATTGTGGTTACGGTGCGCATGGGAAGAAGAATTTATGATAACCTGAAGCGCGCGATTGGCTACATTTTGGCAGTGCACGTACCTATCGCGGGAATGTCTATTTTGCCCATTCTCTTTAATATGCCCCCGGCGCTTGTGCCCGCGCATATCGCATTTTTGGAATTTATTATCGACCCCGCGTGCTCTGTGGTATTCGAATCGGAAAAGGAAGCTGAAAATATTATGATGCGACCCCCAAGAAATTTGCATCAACGCCTCTTTAATTTTAAGAATGTGAGCATTAGTCTTGTGCAGGGCCTTGGCGTGCTTCTTGCGACATTCGCCATTTACGCGTACACGCTTCACGTCGGCAGAGGCGAACTTGAGGCGCGTTCATTTGCGCTTGTTTCGCTCGTGCTCGCAAACCTAATGCTCATCGCCTCGAACCTTTCGTGGGGCAAGACCATCATTCAGACGTTCTTATCTGCGAGCAGGGTATTTTGGATAGTGTTTGCAGGCGCACTCGCATTTCTTGCGGTTGTGCTTTATACGCCCTTTTTTGCGGGTCTCTTTCATCTTGCACCGTTGTTTCCCACGGATGTTCTCATTATTTTCATTGTGGTGGGCGCGAGTCTTGCTTGGTTTGAAATATTGAAGTTGTTTTTGGCATCAAAACTTGAAATGTAGGTTGTGCGTGTTGACAAGCGGTGATTATGTGCGATATCATTCAAACGTTCATTTGAACGAGGTATGCGCATAAAAAAAGATATACACGATATTGCCGGGCTTTTGCGGACGGCGGGGGACACGGGTCGACTGAAGATTCTTTGCGTCATTTTTGACACAAAGAATATTTGTGTTTCCGATATCGCTGAAAAGCTCAATATGAGCGTGGCTATTACTTCGCATCATCTGAAAGTTATGGCGCGTACGGGGTTGCTTGTTGCAAGGCGGTCGGGAAAGCGTATGTGCTACGAGCTTCCAAAGGCGCCGTTTGTCGGAGATTTGAAGCGTTTAATCTGCAAATATAAATAATAATTATACATATATGAATACACATTCAGTAACAATATATTCCACGCAGACCTGCCCTTACTGCGTTATGGCGAAAAACTTCTTTAAAACGAAGGGCATTGCGTTCAATGATATTGACGTGAGCCGCGATATGAGCGCCGCGGACGAAATGGTGAGAAAAAGCGGGCAGATGGGCGTACCCGTTGTCGAGATTGATAGTGAGATTATTGTGGGATTCCAACCCGACGCATTTGAGGAGTTACTTTCCTAGTCAGATGCTTCAACCGCTCTTAGGGCAACTTACGGGCGGTTTTTTGTTTTCAAAAATTCTCGTACGCTTTGTCATCGACTGGTATACTTATAGGATATGGAAGAAGGCGACACATCATTGAATGCGCCGAAACTCTTTATTCTTCCCGGAATACTCGTCGTTATTATTCCGGGATTATTGGTTTTATTATTGCTTATCGGGATAAATATCATCGGATACGGATTGGAACTTGGATTTTCACGCACTGTTTACAATAACGAAGTTGAAGGCACTAAGTCTTTAATTAACAGACGCCTACAAGCCGTATCGGTCGCCGTAGAAAGTACTCGCGCCTTTTTCGCTTCCGGCAACGAAATAAATAAAGAGGAGTTCGATTTATTTAGCTCCGCTCTTGTGGGGAGTATTGCCGCGGGACCAATTGCGATGCCCATTACTATTGAATGGGTTGATGCGAATAACAATATCCGTTACGCATATCCGATGAACGAGGATAATGCCAAAGTCATAGGATTGGATCTGAATCAATACCCCAATCGTTTACTTTCGATAGAAAAAGCAAAAACAACTCGCTCTACGGTTGTTACTGAACCGATTATGCTTCAACAGGGATATCCGGGGCTTATTCTGTATTCTCCGATTTATAGAGGCGGTAATTATTTTGGGGAGGCGTTGGTGGTAATGCGTTTGTCCCATTTGCTTGCGCCTGTTGCGAGCAGCAGTCTCGTATACAGCAAAAACGAATATATTCAAACTAAAAACTTTATTGTTCCCATCGGGGCCGATGTCATACTGAACAACAGCGGCGAGCGCGTTATTAATCCTCAAGGCGACCTTGTAAAAGATCCGGCAGCGCAGAATTATATTTTGCCGAGAACGGGCGAGGTGAGTCAGGATATAGTGATTGCTGATAAGGTTTGGCAGTTAAAACTTACGCCAAGTTATATAGACAGCGCTTACCAAAGGACTGAGTTGTATGCCGGCATTTCGTTTGTTTTTGAATCGCTCTTTCTTTTCTTTTTGTGGTTCGCGTATCGGCGCAGAGGGCAGATAGTGTCGGAAAGAAATAAAATCGAAAAACTCGCAAATGATTTGCAGAAGTTTAAACTTGCAGTGGATAATGCATCCGATCAGATTGTAATTACCGACGCGGAGGGAATTGTAATTTATGGCAATAGGGCAATCGAAAAAATAACCGGCTATAAGCCCGAAGAGGCAATCGGCAAAAAGGCCGGCGTGCTTTGGAGGCAGCCGATGGGTCTAGAATATTATCAGAATCTATGGAGCGTCATTAAGACCCAAAAAAAGGAATACGTAGGAGAAATCACCAATATAAAAAAAGACGGAACGGTATATACCGCAATAATAAGCATATCCCCGATTTTTGATGTGAGAGGCGCGCTCATATATTTCGTGGGAATAGAAAGGGATATCAGCAAAGAAAGGGCATTAGACAAGGCGAAGAGTGAGTTTATTTCTCTTGCCTCGCATCAGCTTGGTACGCCGATTACCGCAATATCGTGGAATGTTGAGGCGTTGCTTGATGGTGACAAGGGACCGATAAGCGAAGAACAAAAAACGGTGTTGAAACAAATTCATGAGAGCAGTAAAAATATGGCCGAATTGGTCGGCGGATTTCTCGATATCACCAAAATAGAAGCAAGCGGATTTCCCATAGAGGAAGGGGAGGTGGATTTATTGCAGATTTCAGATTCGGTATTGAACGAACTCGCGAGTCAAATTACGGACAAAAAAATAGTGTTGCAGAAGAAATATGGAGACGGGATTCCCTACCTTGCTATCGGAACAAAAACGGCAAGAATTATTCTTCAGAACCTGCTTACGAATGCGATAAAATATACTCCCGAGAACGGAAAGGTTGACATTACCATCGAAAAGACGGACAACAAGGTTATGATCGCCGTTAAGGACAGCGGTTATGGAATTCCCGATGAGGCGAAGAGCAGAATTTTTACTAAACTTTTCCGCGCCGACAATATAAAGGAAAAAGTGCCTATGGGAACCGGGTTGGGACTTTATCTTCTTAAAACGCTTGTGGAAAGATTGGGAGGGAGGGTTTGGTTTGAATCGAAGGAGGGGGTAGGAACTGTTTTTTACGTAAATCTTTTAATTAAATAAGCGTTAACAAATACATAAAATAAAAGCCTCGCGCAAATGGGTGCGTAAGGCGTATATGTTATGAACTTCCAACTTGACGCATTCGAGGAACTGCTTTCTTAATTGAAATCTTAACCGTTCCCAAGGCAACGTCCGGGGCGGTTTTTGTTATACACGAGGGGCGCAGATGATAGAATGAAGATATGAAGCTACCCGATTGGGCTCGGCTCGGTATAATGGTCCTCGTGTGCGAGCTTGCCGGTATTGCGGGCTCAGTTTTTACTGTTCCTGTGATTTCTGGATGGTACGCGGGACTCACTAAGTCGGCACTCACGCCCCCGGGATGGGTTTTTGGTCCCGCGTGGATTACACTCTATTTTCTCATGGGCGTCGCGGCGTATCTTGTGTGGCGCAAGGGCGAGGTTCGCGCGCTTTACGTATTTTGGGCGCAACTTACCGTGAACGTGCTTTGGTCATATTTCTTTTTCGGGATGCACAATCCCGCACTTGCACTTATTGATATCGTGTTACTTTGGGCGCTCATTCTCTGGGCAATAGCGGCGTTCGCAAAAATCTCAAGATCGGCCGCGTATGTGCTTATCCCGTATATTGCGTGGGTGAGCTTCGCGGCGTATCTCAATTACTCAATTTGGATGCTTAATTAACATATGTATGATTTAATGTACGATATGATGTATTACGGATTTTCACCATTTGGCGGTTTCGGTTGGTTGTTTATGGTTCTCTGGTGGGCGCTTATCATCGGCGGCATCGTTGCGCTCGTTCGTTGGGCACGGGGCCACGAACGCGGAGGAAGGCATGGAGAAAAATCGCCGCTTGATATTGTAAAAGAGCGATATGCGAAGGGCGAGATAGACAAGAAAGAATTCGAGGAAAAGAAGAAGGAGCTCAGCTAGACGACTACTCGCGCCCATTGCTTGTACTTGCGCGCCGCAACAGGAATTATGTCTTTAAAGAAGCGCATATATATTTCAGCAGCGCTTATAGCGTTTGTTGTGTCAGCCGCATCTCTCATATTTTTCAGAGCATCGCAACGCGCGGCGAATTCAAACGAGCCGATTGTGATTACATATCCTGAAGCAAACAGTGAAATTATTTCTCCGCTCACTGTGCGCGGGCGTGCGCGCGGGAACTGGTTCTTTGAAGCTAGTTTCCCCCTTGTGCTCACGGACTGGGATGGAAAAATTATTGCACAGAGTTATGCGAAGGCTGAGGGCGAATGGATGACTACCGACTTTGTGCCGTTTTCTGGAACGCTCACGTTCGAAAAGCCATCTTACGGCGTGCGAGGATTTCTCATAGTGAAGAAAGATAATCCATCCGGGCTTCTCGAGCATGATGATTCCCGGGAAATTCCCGTTATTTTTAAATAGCATCACTGCTGTTGCTGGGGCGCATATATGTGGTATGGTGGGCATAGTTTTGCTTTAACAACGTCAAATAAAAGGAGGGACAATGACGCCCTACACCCTGCGGTTTATTTCGAAGAGCGACCAACAGCTTTTCGCGTCCATTCGCTTGCTCGTGGAGCATTTTCCCGACGGACTCAGTCTCGGGTCTGACAGGAGGGGGCGGGTGATAGAACTTTCGTGTCATATTATCACCCATGCACTTGCGAATCTCTTTCCTCAACTCGAGTGCGTCGATGGTTACTTCTACCGCAGCTTCGAGCATTCGTGGCTTCTCTCCCGTGAGTTCGCACTCATCGATCCCTACCCCGTAGGAATCGCAGGCGGCCCCATCATGCTTCGAGATAATCCATTCGACGCCGTCAGACCCTCGATGTTTCTGTATCACAAGAACAAGGATATGATAAAACAGGTGATTGCGGGCATCGGCAAGAAGGAGTTCCAGAGGGCGGTGTGGATTGTGGAGCAGGAACTTCGACGTCTGCACGTGATATAGAAAGGAGCCACATGCTTGCGAAACGCCTCACGCGGTTTGATACCGAGATTATATCCGAAAGCGGCGGCATCCGGCGTTTGTGCGAGGATTGCGGTTTCGAATGGAAGAGTAGGCGGTGATTTTGAAAATTTCCCAAGAGCTCCACATGTATGTGTCGGAGCTCTTTTTGTTTTTATTGTAAGTTATGCACAGAACGCGTACGTTTTTCACAATTTCGCAAAAATAAAATGATACAATGAGATTAAATAAAATATTTTAGTGAAAGGTCGAATATTTCAAACAACTTATTTATATCTATGGCAAAGAAAAAGAAGGTAGCAAAGAGGAAGGCGGCTCCGAAGAAGAGGAAGGCGGCTCCGAAGAAGAGGAAGGCAGCAAAGCGCAGCCGCTAATAAAAAAAATCCGCTCGATTCGAGCGGATTTTTTTGTGATTCATTTTTTATCATGCTTATTGCGGGAGGAATGGCTTCTCGCCTTTATTTATACTCAAAGATTTTTTTATCGTGATCAAGTAAAAAAACATTCCCGCGTACGCGTTTCGCAGCGTTATCATTTTTCGGGTAGTTATAGGAGAGCTTTCCGACAATTCAGGGTGTATTTTGCGTGAAACATTATCAACCGGCGAGGCGATTGAATTCGCCGTAATTTATCAGGAGACGAAAGCCGCTATCTTTATCGGGAGCGTTTTGTTCACAGAAAATTTTTAAGTGAAAATTATGCGTAACGGTTAAGTGGGATTTTGCTCTGTTTTTATAGTCCTTGACGAAACATATTGAACCTATACACTAGGTACTAGGTATGAAACATATAATAACCGCTGACAAAGCGAAGGCGGAGAAGTTGGTGAAGCAGGCGGAGGGGCTTGTGCGCAAGGTGTCTACGATGATAGGGGGCGGGGCCTACTGCCCTGAGATCATCCAACAGACCCATGCGGCAATAGGACTCCTGCGGAGCGCAGAGCACGCATTGCTGAAGGGCCACCTGTATCACTGCGTGGAGCATAAAATCCATGAGAATAAGGAGCAGACCGCCGAGGAGTTATTGCGCATATACGATTTAAAATAACTATGGCACTACAAACCTATCGGGTAAAAGGAATGCATTGCGCGAGTTGCGCTCAGATTATTTCAAAGCGCGTCGGAAAACTTACCGGTGTGAAAAATGTCGATGTGAATTTCGCGACCGACACGGTAAAAGTTGATGGGGACGCGAATACCGCTTCTCTCGAGATTATTAATAAAGAGCTCAGTCCTATCGGCTATTCGCTTGAGTCAATGGATGGCCATGCGCATACGCCCGGAATGGATATGTCGGGGCATCATCACGAGGGGCCTGATATGCGGGCAAAAGAAGAGAAGCTCGAAGAACTTTCTGCAATGCGCACAAAGGTGAACTTTGTATTTCCCCTTGCGTTGCTCGTATTTGTGAATATGGCTCTTGAGATTGCAGCTGCGTATTTTCCCGCAATTCCCACGATTCCCGTTTCGATGGGGATTAAAAACGCGATACTTCTTGTGCTTTCAAGCGTCACGCTTTTTTGGGCGGGCATGCCGTTCCTGCAGGGAGTCGGACGTTTCATTCGCTATCGCGTGGCCAATATGGATACGCTTATCGGCATCGGTACGCTTTCTGCGTATATTTACAGCGCCGTTATCGTGCTTTTTCCGCAGGTGCGCGAATATTTTAAATTTCCTGAATACGCATATTTTGATGTAACCATAGTGGTTATCGGATTCGTGCTGCTCGGGAAGTATATGGAAGCGCGTTCACGTCTTCGCACGGGCGAGGCCATAGAAAAGCTTCTTGGGCTTCAGGCGAAAACCGCAATCGTAATCCGCAACGGAAAGGAGGCGGAGATTTCTGTTTCCGAGCTTGTCGCGGGCGACATATTTATTGTTCGTCCCGGCGCAAAAGTCCCCGTGGACGGCGTGGTGGTAGATGGCGCATCGTCTGTCGATGAGTCCATGCTTACCGGCGAACCGATTCCTGCTGATAAGCGGGCAGGCGACAGTGTGACGGGTGCAACCATTAATAAGCAGGGAGTGTTGAAGTGCAGGGCGACACGCGTGGGTGCGGATACCATGCTCGCGCAGATTGTGAAGATGGTTGCGGAAGCGCAGGGGTCAAAGGCGCCCATTCAGGCGCTCGCCGATAAAATTTCGGGCATATTCGTGCCTATAGTGCTCGGCATTGCGGTTCTTTCATTTGCGCTGTGGCTTACTTTGGGAAGTTCGCCGCTCGGGATTACGCAGGCATTTTCATTTGCACTTCTTTCATTTGTCGGCGTACTCGTTATCGCGTGTCCCTGCGCGCTTGGGCTTGCGACGCCAACCGCAATCATTGTGGGCGTGGGGAAGGGGGCCGAGTACGGCATTCTTATAAAAGGAGCGGAGGCGCTCGAAAATCTTTCCCACGTTGATACGATTGTGTTCGACAAGACGGGTACCATAACTGAAGGTGCGCCGAAAGTTACGGATGTGGTGCCGATGGGAGACGGAGGCGAGTTCGAAGTATTGCGTGTCGCGGCGAGTATTGAATGGCATTCCGAGCACCCGCTTGCGCGCGCGATTATCGCGGAGGCAGAAAGACTTTCCGTGCCTCTAGAAGAGCCGAAAGATTTTCTCTCGATGGAGGGAATTGGTGTGCGTGGAAAGGTGGGCGGCGTTGATGTTCTCGTCCGCCGTCCGAATGCGGACGATACGGCACTTCCACGTTTCGACGCATTGCAGAATGAGGGGAAGACGGTTGTTACGGTTGTTTCTAGCGGGGAAATAATCGGACTCATCGCGCTCAGCGATACGATTAAGGCGGGCGCAAAAGAAGCGGTGGCCGCGCTTCACTCAAAAGGCGTGAAAACGATAATGCTTACCGGAGATAACAGGAAATCGGCCGCATATATAGCGAGGCTTGCGGGCATTGATGAAGTTATTGCGGAGGTGATGCCTAATGAAAAGGCTGCAAAAATAAAAGAACTTCAGTCACGCGGCAAGAATGTGGCGATGGTCGGCGACGGCATTAACGACGCGCCCGCGCTCACGCAGGCAAATGTCGGCATTGCGATGGCAACGGGCGCGGATATCGCGATGGAGGCCGCAGGCATAACTCTTTTGAAGGGAGATGTGCGAAAGGCGGTGCAGGCATACATTCTTGCGAAACGCACCATGCGCACCATCAGGCAGAATCTTTTCTGGGCATTCTTCTATAATGTCGTCGGCATTCCGCTTGCTGCGGGCGCTCTCTATCCCATATGGGGAATATTTTTGAGTCCTGTATTCGCGGGAATCGCGATGGCGGGGAGCAGCGTGTCGGTCGTCGGCAATTCGCTCAGATTGAAAACGCTTAATCTTAAATAATTATGACCCACAATAAACATATATTTCATGTGCAGGGAATGCATTGCAAGGCATGCGGACTGCTCATTACCGACAAACTTTCGGAAGTCCCCGGGGTTGTTTCGGTGCGCGTAGATGATGCGCGCAATACTGCCGAGGTGGTTGTTGAAACCGAGGCGGCAGCAGAAACAATCGCGCGCGATCTCTCAGCAGTTATAGAAAAAGACGGTTACACGCTTACAATTGAAAAGACCCGCTTTGTTCCGAAGTGGAGCGAGTTCCGATATGCGTTGCCGATAGCGCTTGTCTTTTCGGCAGCGTTCTATCTTCTGCAAAAAGCGGGGCTTGTGAATCTTATTAATGCGGAAAATGTTAATTTTTCCGCCGCATTCGGCATCGGTCTTGTTGCGTCGGTATCATCGTGTCTTGCGGTCGTGGGCGGACTATTGCTTTCGGTTTCCGCGCAATATGCAAAAGAGGGAGGAAAAAAGACGTCTCAGATATTATTTCATGCAGGAAGAATTATTTCGTTCTTTGTGCTGGGAGGCGTTATCGGACTCATCGGGTCCGCGTTTACGTTGAGCTCGCTTGCGGCGCTCATTCTTGGAACGGTCGTCGGTCTTATTATGCTTTCGCTCGGTTTAAACCTTCTTGAGGTTTTTCCGTGGGCGAAACGGCTTCAGCCGCATATGCCGAAGTTTTTGACTCGTGCAACGAAGGGCGTCGCGCAATTTGAGCATGGTTTGGTGCCGCTTCTCATCGGTGCTTCAACATTCTTTTTGCCATGCGGATTTACCCAGTCGATGCAGGTATACAGTTTATCTACGGGAACATTTTTCGGGGGCGCAATGACGATGTTTGCGTTTGCGCTCGGTACGTTTCCCGTACTCGCGCTCATCAGCTTCACCTCGGTTGAGCTTGGGAAGGGCAAGTGGTCCGGAGTATTCTTCAAGACCGCGGGATTGCTCGTTATCGCGTTCGGTATTATGAATATGGTGAACAGTTTTGCGGCGGCGGGCATTATTCGTCCTGTGTTTGGATTTTAATAACATGAATAAATACACATTTCTCATTGCATCGATAATCCTTGCTGCGGGCATCATTGTGGGCGCCTTTGTTATTACCCGCAGTTCGGCAGGCGTTTCATCTTCCGGGGCCGCGCCGGCGACGCATATGGAAGGGGGCGCGCAAATCGTTGAAATAACCGCAAAGGGCGGATATTATCCGAGTGTTATTGCTGCAAGGGCGGGAATACCTACCATAATTCGCGTGCGTACGCGGTCCACGTTCGATTGTTCCGCGGCATTTACCATTCCCTCGCTTGGTATCCGCAAGATGCTGCCTCCGTCGGGAGTTTCTGAATTTCCAGTTCCTGCGCAGCGCGCAGGAGATGAGCTTCAGGCGCTTTGCGGAATGGGGATGTATAGCGCGACCATTCAATTCAGATAATTATAAAAAATCCGCGCATAATGCGCGGATTTTTTATAGGTCGTTTGTTATATTGTGCTCGTTGCCGTCGAAGTCGTTGCCGGTATGACGGTGAATATAATCGCATTTGATGCGCCACTCGTGGAGCTTGTGTTCCTTACCGTGATGGCGGTACTGCCGGAGGCGAGCACGTTTGTTGCCGATACGGTTGCCGTAAGCTGCGTCGGAGATATGAATGTCGTTGGAAGCTCTGCTGTAGACCAATAGACGATGGAGCTTGAAGAGAATCTTGCGCCGTTTATAGTGAGCGTAAGATTTCCACTGCCCGCCGTGGTTGTTGCGGGGGCGATATTCGTGAGCGTCGGCAGAATAATAACGGGGACCGTACTCGTTGCCCGCGCCTCATCCCGTTCACCGATACCCTGTACCGATGCAAGAGTAATTGCCGCGGCATGGACCGCGGTACGCGCCGCTTTCACTAACGCCTCGACGGCACGGAGATCGTTCTTCAACGAATCGCGGATGGCGGTAAGGTCCGCTCGGGCGGTTGTGGACGAGCTGATAACCGCAATATAGGCTTTCCCTGACTGGGCGATGACTGCCGTGCGGGCTGTCGCGATGCTTGTCGACGCGAGTGCGAGCGCGGTACGGACCGGCGCAAGTGCGAAACCGCGGACTTCAGCCCGATTTGTTCGGATATTGATGTTCGCGAGCACCCGATCTAGCTGTTCCAGATTCTCAGCGTAGCGCGCGAGAACGTGCGCATTTATCCCGTTCAGGCTCTGCCCGATGCGGCTTATCGTTGCGCGCTTCCGTTCGTCCTTCACGTCCCTTAGGGCTTCTTTCATTGATTCACGCTTCTGCTCCCACTGCCGCTTTGCCGATTCCCGGGTCGATTCAATATCTTTCCTGAATTGGGCACGCGCGGTTTGTATGTGTTCCGTTTGCGGTTCAGCCTTTTCGCTGTCGCGCTCGCCATTGCCGTTCTTCGCCATTGCTACGCCGGCAATGTTCGCAGTGAGTGTTATTACTGTCATGACCGCAAATAATTTATTATGTATTTTCATAGTGATAGATAGTGTTACCGACAGGAGACACGAAATTTGCGTTCGACCTTTTTATTGATTGCGCGCTCCTTCATACAGTGAGACGCGGGAATGGAAGAAAGCTTACATCTGTCTTTATTGCGATATAATAAGGACCGTATGAAGATAGGGATTTTTGATTCCGGACTCGGGGTGGGGCTTTTTGTTGTGTGATTTGACGATGTGCGGGAAGCAGTAGATACTACAGATGTTGTACGTTAACACGTTAGAAAATTCACACGCTTAGAATAAGGGGGAATCATGGCGAAGCTTCTGATGGTCGCACTTGCGACGGTATTCCTTTCGGCGTGCGGTCCCGTGGACAAGAAGTGTGCGGCCGGCAAGGTGGAGTGCGGAAGCGGTTGCATGCCGGCAAGCGCTTGCTGTGTGCCGAATGGCAGCGGCTACTGCGACGCCGGCTGGTCTTGCGGCGCGGACAACTTGTGCCACAGCGGCGGCGGTGGAGGCGGGAACACGTGTGCCGCGGCAGGATATGCCTACACTTGCATCAACAACCTTTGTTCGCCGGGCCTCTGGTGCTGCAACAGCGGGTGCGGCTCCAGCTGTAACACCTGCCGCTAGCAACAATATACTATGAGGGCCATGCCCTCTTTGAGCGCCTATCCGGAATTCGGACTGGCGCTTTTTATTTGTTGCTTTCCCTGCCGGGTTTACTATACTGAAAACGTCAGTTAATCAATATATATTTTATGCACAACAAAGAAGTGAATTGTTTCGTAAGCGGTTGCACGTGTCCATTGGTCGGGCGTACGCTGCCGGAAGTTGAGCTCGATGTCTCCCATAACGATGAACTTGGAAAGATACGTCTTTCGTCGTTGCTCGGCAAATGGGTCGTGTTGTTCTTCTACCCGGCAGACTTCACCTTCGTGTGTCCGACGGAGCTTGAAGAATTGGCGGCGCACTATAAGGAGTTTCAGAAGCTCAATGTTGAAGTCGTAAGCGTGAGTACGGATACCGCGTTTACGCACAAGGCGTGGCATGACAGCTCGCCTGCAATCGGCAAGGTTCAGTATCCGATGGCGGCCGACCACAACGGAAAACTTTCCCGTATGCTCGGCGTTTATATTGAGGAGGAAGGACTCTCGCTTCGCGGTACGTTCATCGTGAACCCCGAGGGTGTTATTAAGTCGGTGGAGATTCATGACAACAGTATCGGCCGTTCCGCGAAGGAAACGCTCCGCAAACTGCAGGCGGCGCAGTATGTGGCGACGCACGCAGGACAGGTGTGTCCCGCAAGCTGGGAGCCAGGAGCAGAAACGCTTACACCCGGAGTTGATTTGGTCGGCAAGATATAAGACAAGAAAACCCCCTCGCGGGGTTTTTTTTATGTGTCTCGCTGGCGTATTTTTTGGTGCTACAATATGTATATGAGGAAAGTGGCGATATTCGATATTGACGGCACTATTTTCCGCTCGAGTCTTCTTATTGAAGTTACCGAAGCGCTTATTCAGGACGGGTTTTTCCCCGCGAAGGCGGAGAAGATGTATCACGACGCATACAAAAACTGGCTTGATCGTAAGGGTTCATACGACGCGTATATCCGCGGAGTTGTCGATGCGTTCGACGCGTATATCGCGGGCGTGGACCGCGAACACTTCCTTCGTATCGCGCGCAAGGTGGTGAAGTTTCACCAGAACCGCGTATACCGCTACACGCGCGACCTTGTGCACGAGTTGCGTGCCAAGAAATATTACATCATCGCCATTTCGAATTCGCCCAAAGAACTTGTCGACGAATTTTGCAGAACGCTCGGATTCGACCGCTCGTACGGACGCATATATAAGGTGGACGGAAGGGGAAAATTAAAAAATGAGATAATGCATCTCGACCTCGCGCGCGATAAAGCGAAACTTTTGAAACGTATAGTCGAGGAGCATGGACTTTCACTTAAGGGCTCTGTCGGCGTGGGGGACTCGGAAGCCGATATTCCTTTTTTGAAGCTTGTTGATAAGCCCGTGTGTTTCAATCCAAACAGTATTCTTTATGCCCACGCAAAGCGTGCGGGATGGAGAGTGGTTGCGGAGCGAAAGGACGTGATTTATCACTTGCAATAATACACTTTGTACGCTGACTAACCGTTTCTTTGCTTTTTTCATGGTTGCGTAAACTGCGGTTATGCACTGTTTGGAATCTTTGAAGCTAGTATAATAAGGGTAGCGCCACACATATGAGTAAACCCTTGTTTGCGAACCGCAAAGAGGCTGCAGCTCAACTGCTTCCGCTGTTGCAACAGTACCGTACGCGTACTGATGCTGTAGTTCTCGGCTTGCCGAGAGGCGGCGTGGTTATTGCTGCCGAACTTGCAAGGGGTCTCAAGCTTCCGCTCGATGTGATTGTGGTAAAAAAAGTGAATCCTCCGCATAACGATGAGTTTGCGGTCGGTGCTGTCACCGAAGATAATGAATCATTTTTCGACTGGACGATGAATGAGGATGTCTGCGGTCCGCAACAACTGTTTCAAAAAACAATCGAGAAGAAGAATGAAGAAGTGCGTACGCGGTCCGCGCTCTACAGAAAAATATTGCCTATGCGGGACCTCTCCGGCAAGGTTGCCATTATTGCCGATGACGGAATAGCGACGGGCGCTACGATGTGTGTCGCAATAAAATCCGCGCGAAAAAGGGGGGCAATGAAGGTTGTCATTGCAGTGCCTGTTTCTCCCCAGGACAGTCTCGCGCGGGTGCGCGGAGAAGCCGACGAGGTGGCGTGCCCCCATGTCGTGGATTTTTTTGCCGCGGTCGGCCAGTGCTACGAGGAGTTTCCACAGGTTGAAGACGAGGGAGTGGCGAGCATTTTAAAGAATTATTCTCTAAAACAGACATGAGGCTTATCCTCTCCACGAATACAAATGCAGCGCTTGCCCGCGTGATAGCGCGTGTGACCGGTATTCGGATGGGCTCGTGTTCTATAGGAACGTATCCGGACAAAGAGGTATCGGTGCGTATCGGAGAGCCCGTTGAGGGGAAGGAGGTATTCGTAGTCGGCTCCACATTTGCTCCTGCGGAACATGTGCTCTCTCTTGCGATACTCATAAATACCGCACGCATTCAGGGCGCGCGAGCGGTGAACGTTATTATTCCCTATTTTGCATATGCAAAGTCGGATAAGGTGGATGCGCCTGGGAGTTCGGTGTCCGCGGGTGTTATGGCGGACATACTTGCCGCCGCGGGCGCGACGCGCGTTCTTGCGATCGGGCTTCATAGTTCGTTTGTAAACGCTCGGTTTGAAGTTCCGCTTATTGAGCTTTCGCCGATGCGGTTGCTTGCCGATGCGTTTAGGGCGCATCACGTGCAGAATGTCGCCGTGGTTTCTCCCGATGAGGGCGGCGTCCACCGCGCAAAAGAGTTCGCGGCGCGCATCGGCGCGCCTGATATTATTACGGTTGTGAAAATCCGCAAAACACCGAGTATCGTAAGAGTGGCGCGCATTACGGGTGAGGTACGGGGGAAGAATGTGGTACTGGTGGATGATATGGTGCAGTCGGGAGATACATTGCTCAAGGCTACGCACGCATTACGCCGCGAGGGAGCGAAAGATGTATATGTGGCGGTCGCGCATGCGGTGCAGTCTGGGCCCGGGCTCAAGCGTATTTTGCGCACCCGTGAGATAAGAGGCGTATTTGTCACCGATTCCATTCCGTTTACGGCGAAGATTCCTGCGAAATGCGAGGTTGTATCAATTGCCCCGCTTATCGCCGATGCTCTTACAACATCGCCGTTTTCGTGACGCTTTGTTTTTTTACGCACCCCAGATATAATTCATCAATATGCCAATGATGAATATCAATGAATTGGACGGACGTCACTTCGGACGCATCGACGACGAGGGTCATGTGTACAACGCGCACGATTTAAAAGTGGGCCGGGTTACGACCGACGGGCACGTGCTTGATGCTGAGGAGCGAAAAATCGGGGAAGTTTCTGATGACGGAAAAGTGTATGACTACGAAATGCATACCGTGGGCCACGTGAGTGCGGAGGGGGAGGTGTTTGATTACGAAATGCACCACATCGGCAACGCGACTCCGCCCCATATGATGTTCGGCGGTGCAGCGCTCCTTCTTCTTTTCAGGTAGGGAATCATTTCTTCTATATGGATACCGCCGTCTTTCTCGTGCGCTACAAAAAACTGAACGCCGCGCAACGCGAGGCGGTGGATGCGGTTGAGGGTCCCGTCATGGTGGTCGCGGGTCCTGGTACGGGAAAAACCGAAATTCTTACGCTTCGCATCGCAAATATTCTCCGTGTCGTTGATACGAACCCGGAGAATATTTTGGCGCTTACGTTTACCGAGGCGGGCGCCACGAATATGCGCCGTAGGCTTACGGAAGTCATCGGCGCGCCCGCGTATGCGGTTTCCATCAGCACCTTCCATGGTTTTTGCAACCGTATTATTAAGGAGTACCCCGAAGAATTTCCGCGTATTATCGGCGCAGAGAGCATTACTGAAATAGATGAGATTGCGATAGTTGAGGAGCTTATTCATAAAACGAAGCTCACGGTTTTAAAGCCGCTCGGCGACCCGCTTTATTACGTGCGCGATGTTGTAAAGGCGATAAACGATTTGAAGCGCGAGGGCGTTGACCCTGCGCAGTTTGTGGAACTGGTTGCGCAGGAGCAGAAGCGTTTTGATGAGACACCTGACCTTATTCACGAGAAAGGCGCACATAAGGGCGAGATGAAGGGCGATTATAAAAAGGAGCTCAAAACGATTGAGAAGAACCGCGAGCTTTCAGCGCTTTATGGGGCATATGAGGCGGAGCTTCGCGCGCGGAAGCGCTACGACTACAGCGATATGATTATGGAGGTGCTCCGCGAGCTGCAGACGAATAAAGACCTTCTCCTTATCTTGCAGGAGCAGTACCAGTACATTTTGGTTGATGAGCATCAGGATACCAATAATGCGCAGAACAGAATTCTTGAGCTGCTTTCGAATTTCCATCCCAATCCCAATATTTTTGTAGTGGGCGACGAGAAGCAGGCGATATTCAGGTTTCAGGGCGCTTCGCTTGAGAATTTCGTCTATTTTAAAAATTTGTATAAGGACGCGAAGCTTATTGTGCTTTCTGAGAACTACCGATCGACGCAGTCGATACTTGATGCGGCGCACAGCTTGATTCCCGGGAAAAAAGCGCTTGAGGCGCGTGCGGGACACGAAAACGTGCGGGCGCAGCTCTTTTCATTTTCACGCCCCGAGATGGAGCAGTATTTTGTTGCGCAGGAAATAATGAGGCTTATTAATGCGGGCGCGCGACCTGAGGATATCGCAGTGCTCTATCGCAATAATCGCGATGCAGCCACGCTTGTGCCCATGCTCGAACGGGCAGGCGTGCCGTTCATAATAGAGTCGGATGAGAATGTGATGCGCGACCGCGATATTCGGAAACTCATAACGCTTCTGCGCGCGATTGATGAGTTCGGTAGTGATGTGCGCGCTGCAGAAGCTATGCACGTTGATTTCTTGGGGCTTGACCCGCTCGATGTATACCGCGTGATTCGCGAGGCGAACATGAAGCATATTTCTCTATATGACGTATTAAAGTCCGACGTTGAGTTGCGCGGGATGACACTCGAGAGCCCCGCAAAACTGCGTACGTGGTACGGCAATATGGTGCGTTGGGCAAAGGCGGGCAAGAACAAAGAATTACAGGCGTTTGTGGGAAGTATCGTAAACGAATCGGGTTTTTTGGCGCACGTGATGGCGCTTCCCGATATGGTGGAGAAGATGGAGAAGTTGAACGGCTTTTTTGACGAGGCGCAAAAGCATGCCGAGGCGCACATTGATGCTGACCTTCACGCATTTCTTGAATACCTCTCGACGATTGAGTTGCATGACCTGCTTGTGAAGAAGAGTTCTTTTGGAGGACTTACAAAGCGCGTGCGGCTTATGACGGCGCACAAATCAAAGGGGCAGGAGTTCGGACATGTGTTTATTGTTGGCGCGTACGACGGACACTGGGGAAACGCAAAAAAGGGGAACGCGTTGCCCCTGCCTCCTGCAGTCTACTCGCTTACACATGAGTCGCGACTTTTGCATGACCCGTTAGACGATGAGCGCAGGCTTTTTTATGTGGCGCTCACTCGCGCAAAGAAGACACTCAGCATTTCCTACGCGAAAGAGAGTATTACTGGAAAGGAACAGTTGCCGAGTCAGTTTATCGGCGAGATAGACCCCGCGCATATCGAAGTTGGAGACGCAACAAAAATTGAGGAAGAATTCGCTGCACAAAAGGGAATATTGTTTGCGCCAGCGAAGGCGAGTCCTGTGAGCGCGAAAGATAAGGAGTTCGTGCGGGAATTATTTTTGGAACGCGGGCTTTCTGCGACGGCACTCAATAATTATGTGAGCTGCCCGTGGCGTTATTTTTATCAGAATTTATTGCGCATTCCTTCGGCGAAGGAGCCGCACCAGCTCTACGGCACCGCGGTCCATGCCACGCTTGAGGATTTGTTTGAGGCGGTTCGCGAGAATCGCGCAACGCGCGAGTTTCTTTTGGAGCGATTCAAATTCCATGCGGGCAAGCAGCCGTTTTCGTCGGCCATCCGCGAGGAGTGGCTCACGCGTGGACTGAATGCTCTCGGAGGATACTGGGATGCCTATCACACAAAGTGGAAGACGAATGTGGTCACCGAGTTTGATGTGAAGGGAATTTTGCTTACGCCCGAGATAAAACTTTCGGGCAAGCTTGATAAGCTGGAAATTTTGAATGATAGGAATGAGGTTAACGTGGTGGACTATAAGACGGGGAAGCCGAAGACCCGCGGAGAGATTGAAGGGACGACCGCGAGCTCGAACGGCGATATTAAGCGCCAGCTCGTCTTCTACCGGTTGTTGTTAAACAGGATGGAGAAGGGCATTCACTATGAAATGGTTTCGGCGGATGTTGATTTTGTGGAGCCCGATGATAAGGGGAGATACAAGAGGGAGGTGTTTACGATTACTGACGAGGAGGTTGCAGAGCTTGAGGCGCTCATAAAGAAGAGCGTGGAAGAGATATTGTCATTGTCGTTTTGGAATATGTATTGCGACGAGAAGGAGTGTGAATTCTGCGCGTTGAGGCAGCTTATGCACTGAGCATCAGAAATATTTTGTTTGATAACACCCCCGCCGTTCTTGTGTGCCAGAGTTTGACGGAATGATGTATATAATGCATACTATTCGACGGGTCGTTCACAACAAAAATCCAATCTTTAGCGCCATTGGTCAGGTTAATAATATTAAATGAAAATCCACTGTGGATTTTCTGCCTGATAGTAGCGTATAAAATTGGTAGGAGAGGAAACATGGACAAGTCTCCCAAGAAGACGCGGGTCATCGTGCTCCAGCCCGGCAACCGGGTGAAGGTCATGGGGAACGTCCGCGAAGGCAAGGGCGGGCCGAAGTGCTGCTACACTTCGTGCACGCGCTGCAAGTGAAGTAGGCTCATCATCAAGGGGGGCGGAAGAATTTTTCCGCCCCCTCTCTATACCCGAAAGAGAGGGAAGGTATGCGATTTTCTCGATGGTGCCATGAAATGCGTCAGGGTGAAGTCTCTGCACTGGTGCATTCGCTGACTCTTGGAGTGGTCTATGTTCCTTCCTGTGAGCTTCAAGCTTTCAAGGAGGAATTGCGTTCGTCCGCTAATGGAGGTGAGGGCGAACTAAAAAATTCCCTCGTTTCGCAGGGAATGCTGGTAGTAAACGACGTGGACGATGAGGAGAATTTTATTCGTCTGCGTGATCAGCTCAGATCGAAAATGTCGCTTGAGATGATGTACTTGCTTGTTACCGATGGCTGTAACCTTCGTTGCACCTATTGCTTCGAGGAATCTCCATCGGTGTCGGGCTCGTTTCGAGCGATGCACATGTCGGAGGAAGCGGTCGTAAAGTCGCTCGATTTGTTCGCATCAATGACGGCGCGATACGGCAACCCGCAACTTGAGAAAGTAATCCATCTTTATGGCGGAGAGCCTCTGGCAAACCGTAAGGCAGTGTACAGAGCAGTGTCTTACGCCAATGAGCTCAAGGCTCGCGGTTCTTTGCCGGACAGTTGCCGTCTGGTGATTGTCACGAACGGCGTCCTACTCAACGAAGAAGACGCACAATTCTTCTCCGCGAATGCCGTTTCAGTGGGACTCTCAATTGACGGTCCCGCGTTTATCACGAATCTCTACCGCGTACCGAAGCGGTCGGGTATCAACGTGGCCGAGAGGATTACCCATGCGTTCCGCTTGCTGAAGAAGCATGGTGTAGGCGTGGGGCTTTCAGTAACGTTGACGCCGGAGGCCGTCGATCATTTCGATGAGTTTCTCGCGTTTTTCACGGAAGGGGAATTCCGAGCGGCCGACGGCGCAAGTCTGAATCTGCTCCATTATACTCCGCACGTGAAATTGTCCGATGATTTCTATCGCAAGGCGGTGGAGTGCCAGATTAAGGCATTTCAGCGTTTTCGAGAGATCGGATTTTATGAAGATCGCATCATTCGCAAGGTGAGCGCGTTTGTAGACCAGGAACCGATGTACGCGGATTGCGGAGTTGTCGGTCGTCAGCTTGTCATTGCGCCCGACGGCAGAATCGGGGTTTGTCAGGACTTTGTTAAGACACGAACGTATTTCCCTCGTTCTGTGTACGACACAGACCATGACGACCTTCTCGATGTGCTTTTCGAGAACTGGCGTAATCGCTCCCCGTTTTTCATGACCCAATGCACGGATTGCCCCGCTCTTGGTATTTGCGGCGGCGGATGTCCGGCGAGCGCTGAGCTGAAAACGGGCGATAAGAACAACATCGATGAACGTGCGTGTTTTCATAGCAAGCGCGTTCTTGAGTGGCTTGTTTGGGATGCGTACGCCGCCGCTCGGTAAGTTGCAGGTAGTTCTGCACAATTGCTACAATGGGGAGGATAACGAAATAGTTATTCTCCCCGTTTTTTTACGATTATGGCATATCCGAATATTAAGTTTCAAATAAGCGCGAAGAAAGATTTAGAAACGCTTCGCATATTTATCCGTGAAGCTGATGAGAGAAATTTGTATTGGCTTATTTTTAATACTTACCCCCGCCTTATTAAGTATTTTGATAAGAAAAATGACTGGAAGGTGTTGGATGATAAGGCGCTTCGTGATTTTGTCATCAAGAATTATAAAACGAGGAAGGGCACAATGAGCCGCGCGATGCGCGGGCATAAAATGCGTTGGCTGAAAGTTGCTCCGCGCTATTTTGAGCTCGTTGATGCGTTATTCGCAGGAAGAAAATGGCCGCGCGGGAAGCACATCGCTTTCGGGACGATTTGGGGAATGTATCCGCGTTTTTTGGAAGATAAGACATTTCAGATTCCGTTTTCGCATCGCACCGCGGGATTTGTTTCGGTGGTTATAGCGCACGAGATGCTTCATTTTATGTTTTATGATTATTTTTATGAGCATTATCCGAAATATAAACGCGACGAGGACAATTTTTTTGTATGGCACATATCGGAAATTTTTAATACTCTGGTTCAAAATTCACCCGAATGGCTGCGATGTTTTAAAGTAAAATCACTCGGTTATCCTGAGCATAAAGCAATTGTCAGCCGTTTGAGTCGTACATGGTATCGGCGTACGGATTGGGATTTGCGTGCGCTTATTGATGAGATTGTTGCGGAGGCGAGTACTCTTAATACCTCACTTTAACCTTGCGATGGTTAAGTATGTTTTGTGCTTACATTTGCGAGAATGGGAGATTCATAGCATAGTAATCTGAGATGGCGAACAAACAGACATCGTGGGGCAATGTTGCTGAGTGGTACGGCGAACTTGTCGAAAAAGAAGGAACCTACCAGAAAGAGGTGGTACTTCCTAATTTGATGCGCGTCGTGGCGCCCAAGCATGGCGATACGATTCTTGACCTTGCGTGCGGATCCGGGTTTTTCTCGCGCGCGTTTGCGGAAGCCGGCGCGCACGTTATCGGTGTTGATGTCGCGAAAAACTTAATCGCGATTGCGCAAAAGGGAAAGCCCGCAAATATCGATTATCACGTTTCTCCCGCAACGGAGCTTGGATTTATTAAGGACGCAAGCATCGACAAGGTGGTGATAGTGCTCGCCATACAAAACATTGAGAATGCGCAAAACGTATTCCAGGAAGTTGCGCGCGTCTTAAAGCCGAAAGGGTCCGTGCATATCGTCATGAATCACCCCGCGTTCCGCGTGCCGAAGCGTTCAAGCTGGGGCTGGGACGAGGAGTTGAAAGAACAGTACCGCCGTATTGATGGGTATATGTCCGAGAGTACCGTGAAGATTCAGATGCACCCGGGAGACAAGCCTGATGAGGTGACGCTTTCATTCCACCGACCGCTCCAGGTGTATTTCAAGTTTTTGCGGAAAGCGGGACTGCTCGTTAGAGGCATAGAAGAGTGGATTTCGCATAAATCGAGCGAGCCCGGTCCGCGTGCAGCAGCAGAGAATAAGATTCGCAAGGAGATTCCCATTTTTCTCTATTTGGAAGGGGTAAAACAGTAAACGGGGCGCGCGGAGACGCCTTTGACAAGAGGCGATTTAGTGCGTACTATATAGTTCACGCCTGTGAAACCCAGGTATTTTTTATGAATACGATACGAGAAGACATCAGAAACATCGCCATCATTGCACACGTCGACCACGGAAAGACGACGCTTGTTGATGCGCTTCTCAAGCAGTCCGAGAACTTCCACGTGAAGGCGGACGCGAACAAGGACCTTATGATGGATTCGAACGAGCTCGAGCGCGAGCGCGGCATTACGATTTTCTCGAAGAACGCTTCGATTAACTACAAAGGACTTAAAATCAACATTGTTGATACTCCGGGACACGCCGATTTCGGCGGAGAGGTGGAGCGTATTATGCGCATGGTGGATGGCGTTTTACTTTTGGTGGACGCAAAGGAAGGTCCTATGCCGCAGACGAAGTTCGTGTTACGCAAAGCGATTCAGGCGGGCCACAAAGTAATCGTGGTAGTGAACAAAATCGATAAGCCGGATGCGCGTCCTATGTGGGCGCTCGATCAGACCTTCGATTTGTTCATCGAGCTTGGCGCTTCAGACGAGCAGTCCAACTTCCCGGTTATTTACGCCGCAGGCGCACAGGGCAAGGCGGGACTCACTCCCGATCTTTCAACGATGACCGATGTCATTCCGCTTTTTGACGCAATCGTGAAGTACATTCCCGGTCCGAAGATTTCAGAAACAAATCCGTTGCAGATGCTTACGGTCAGTCTTTTTTACGACAACTATAAAGGCAAGATTGCGGTGGGACGCCTCTATGCTGGAACCCTTAAGAAGGGCGCACAGGTATTGCACGTGAACCGCAAGGGCGAGACGAAGAAAGTGCAGATTTCTACCGTGCTCGGCTTCGAGGGTATGAAGCGCATTGATGTGGAATCCGTAAGCGCGGGAGACATCGTGGGCATTGCGGGTATTGATGATGTGTCCATCGGCGAGACGATTACCGATATTGAGAATCCGATGCCGTTGCCGCCGATTATGATTGATGAGCCGACTATCAAGATGGTGTTCGGTGTGAACACATCTCCCTTTACCGGGAAGGAAGGTCAGTACTCAACTTCACGCAATTTGCGCGAGAGGCTTGAGCATGAGCTTGAAACAGACGTAGCGCTTTCTGTTTCGCCGACTGACTCACCGGATAAGTGGACCGTCGCGGGCCGCGGAGAACTTCACCTCTCTATTATTATTGAGAAGATGCGCCGCGAAGGATATGAGCTTGAGGTTTCAAAACCGCAGGTTATTTTCCGCGAGCAGGACGGCAAGAAAACAGAACCTGTTGAGTTGGTTTCATTTGAAGTTCCTGAGGAGTTCGGCGGAACTGTCATCGAAATGATGGGCCGGAGGCTCGGCGCTATGAAAGACATGCGCGTGGACCGCGGTACGACGCACATGGACTTTACGGTCCCGACGCGCGGACTTATCGGTATCCGCAACGTATTCCTCACGAGCACGAAGGGTAAGGGAATTATGAACAGTCTTTTCCTCGGTTATGAGCAGTACAAAGGCGATTTGCCGGCAGAGCCGCACGGTTCGCTTGTCAGCTCCGAATCGGGTGTTTCAAACAGCTACGGACTTATTACGGCGCAGGGCCGCGGACCCTTGTTCATCGGTCCTGCGGTTGAGGTGTATGAGGGCATGGTTATCGGCCAGAATGCGAAGGCGGATGACATCCAGGTGAATATCTGCCGCACAAAAGAACTCACGAATTTCCGTACTAAGAACTTTGGTATTCAGGAGTCGCTCGAAGTTCCGCGCGAGATGGGGCTTGAGGATGCGCTCGATTACATCGGCGACGATGAGCTTGTCGAGGTGACCCCGAAGACCATCCGTATCAGAAAGACGTATCTGAAGGAGGGCGACCGCAAGAAGGCGGAACGCGATGCCAAAGGTTCAAAATAGATTCGAAATAACAGCAAAGAAAGCGCTCCAACAATGGGGCGCTTTTTGATACTCACCGCGCATTCTAGTACACTAAAACCCATATGTCTTCAAAGATTCCACGCCACATTGCGGTGATTCCCGACGGTAACCGGCGCTGGGCAAAGCAGGAGGGAGTTAACTACACAAAAGCGTATGCTGCGGGGGGTGCTGCGACGCACGTGATTATTGAAGAAGCGTTCCGTTCAGGAGTCGAGTGCCTTACCTTTTGGGCGGCATCCGAAGACAATCTCACGAAGCGCCCTGTTGCGGAGACAAAAATATTACTCGCGCTTATCCGAAGGGAACTCGCAAACATTTTGAAGAATGATTCGATTATCAAGCACAAGGTGCGCGTACGCGTCTTCGGAAGATTCCGCGAATTATTGAAAGACACGAAGGTAAATGAGCTTGTGCGCGAGCTTGAGAGCCGTACCAAACATTTTTCGGACCATAACCTTACCGTACTGCTCGGGTACGACGGCAAGCGGGAAATGGTTGAGGCGATTAAAGTTATCCAGCGCAATCAATTGAAGCCGAGCAATGAAGCGGTTGAAGCATCATTGTGGACGCATGAACTTCCGCCTGTTGATCTCGTTATCCGCACGGGCGGGGAACCGCACTCTTCAGCAGGCTTTATGATGTGGCTTACCGCAAACAGCGAACTGTATTTCACCAATTTATTTTGGCCCTCATTTACCGCGAAGGAATTTCACCGCGCCCTTCTCGATTACGAGACGCGCAGGCGCATGCATGGCGCGTAGTGGTATAATGCATATATATGTCACGGGGAGTACGAATATTTATTGTTGCGGCAACTGCAGTCGCGTGCGTGGCCGCCTTTTTGTTCGTTATTTACGTATTTCCGAAGGACAGACCTCTTGTTACCAATTTTGAGGAGTGCGCCCGCGCCGGTTATCGGGTATTAAACACCGTACCGCGGAGGTGCGAGGTAGCGAAGGGTCTCTCGATAGTCGAGCAGATACCGACAAAGTGTCCCCTGTATTCATTCAAAGAGTTTACTACTAAGGAGCCGGTCTTTTCTGGGGCGCCCGCAGCTCCCGATTTTTCTACCTATGACGTTCCCGCGGAAAATAAGCAGCCGCTTATTGATGGGGCAAAACTCGGTCCGAATTTTTCTGGACGCTACACAGTGGTTAAGGATGGATGCGGGGCGGGTTGCCACGTCATTCTTGATGCGAAAACCGGACGCATTATTGTGTATGGGGTAAATTCCTCATACGGCATTGAGTTCAGAAAGGACAGCGCGCTTATGATTATCAATCCGAAAGCCCAGCTTCCCGCTACGCTTTCCGCAGAGGAGAAGAAGAGTCTTGCGACCGAGTATTGGAAATTCGAGAATTCATCAATGTTCAACGAGTGCAACGCGCCCTTTTCCCGCTAGCGCCGTATTATTGCGCGTCTTCCGAACAGGGATTCGTGGTTTTTGATATACTGAAGGTACTATGAGCAAAACACTAATCTACGCGATAGTCGGGGCATTGGTCATCGCGGCGGGTGTATGGTGGTATCTCACGCAGCCGGTTGTCGCACCTGGGCCTGCAACGGGAGGAGTACAGGAAAAAGTGACGAGCCCCCAGGACGCAGGACTCGGCGGCCAGATTTACAACCAGGCTGCGCCCAACCCGGCAGCAAATGTGCCCGAGACGAATCCCTTTAAGACGCAGACAAATCCGTATGATACCGGATATAAGAATCCTTTTGGTCAATAATCATATCATCTGAATCTATGAAAAAAATAACTTTATCCGCATTCTTGCCCGCACTCGTTCTTGCGACAGGAATATTTGTGAGCGTGGCGATTGCGGTACATGCGCAGACTCCCGAGATAACGTATCCGATTGCAGAACTTGGCAATTGTACCGATCAGGCGGCGTGCAAGGCGTATTGTACTGACACTGCGCATATTACTGCGTGTACCGATTTCGGCGAGGCCCATAAGCTTATCTCGCAGGATGAGGCGGCACGCGCGAGAAAGTTTGCGGATGTATTGCGCGGAGAGGGACCCGGCGGATGTAAGGATGAAAAGACATGCAGAACGTATTGCGCAGACGTATCGCATTTGCAGGCATGCACAACCTTTGCGGAGTCGCATGGTATTGCGAGCGCTTCCGAACTTGGCGAGATGAAGCGCATTCAAGCGGCACTCGCGGCGGGCGCCACGATGCCCGGCGGATGCAAGACAAAAGACCAGTGCGAGGCGTACTGCTCTGGCGGTCAACACGCGGATGAGTGTTTAGCATTTGCGGAAAAGGCGGGAACGTTGTCGCCCGAGGAACTTGCGCAAGCAAGAAAGATGACCGCGTTCATTAAAAATGGAGAGACTCCCGGCGGCTGCACATCAAAAGATTCATGCGAGCAGTATTGCGCGGTCGGCGACCACTTCAATCAGTGCATAGCATTTGCGGAAAAGGCGGGGCTTATTTCTCCTGAGGATCTTGCAATCGCAAAAAAGACCGGAGGCAGGGGACCCGGCGGCTGTTCATCTAAAGAAGCGTGCGATGCATATTGCAATGCAACGGAGCATGCCGATGAGTGCTTTGCGTATGCGCAGGAGCACGGCATTCTTTCTCCTGATAAAATTCAGGAAATAAAAGACGGCATGGGCCGTATGCGTGCAGGACTTGCCCAGGCGCCCGAAGAAGTGAAGACGTGTCTTTCGCAAAATCTTGGATCTGACGTAATTGCAAAAATAGAAGACGGAACGCTTACGCCGACGCCAAAAATAGGCGAATCGGTGAAAACGTGTTTCGAGAGTCAGATGGCGAAAGTAAAAGATAAGTTTGAACAAGGGCTCAAAATGGCGCCGCCTGAAGTGATGAAGTGCATAGAAGAGAATGTGGGTACGATTGATTTGCAGAAGATTCGCGCCGGGGATGCGCCATCACCCGATAAAGGGGAGGCCTTGCGCACTTGTTTCCAGAGTATGGCGCAGCAGGGCGCCGTGCGTATGAGGAGCGCATTTACGAATCTGCCGCCCGGAGCGGAGTCGTGTCTTGCGGAAAAACTTGGCGGTGAAACGTTGGGCAAGTTGAAATCAGGCACAGCGGAAGTAACGCCCGAGATGAGTACTATTATGCAGGAATGCGTGAGAGGCGCAGTCGGAGGATTTAATGCGCAACTCCGGCAGATGCCCCCGCAATTGCAGACGTGTATCCGCGCAAAACTCGGCGACACGAGCGCGGCCGCTGAACCCCCCTCGAATTTACCGTCCATTATCGAAGGATGCACGAAAGAATTTCAGCCCGAGGGGCCACAGCAGATGATGCCGCAGCTGCCCCAAGGAATGCCGTTGCTTCCGCAGGGAGTGAATGGCGGTTCAGGAACGACGCAGGGGGTGATGGGCGGCGGTCCTCTACCGCAGTTTCCCCCGATAGCCGAGAGCTGTCTCAATGCTGCATATGGATCGGAAATGTACGATAAAATAAAGAGCGGCGAGGTTCCAGTACCCGCAGACATCAGCTTGAAGATTTCGCAGTGTATGGCGCAGATGGGTCCTCAAGCTGCGCCCGGAGGGGCTCCCGGTATGATGCCGCCCGCAGGAGCGGTTCCTGTATTACCTCCGTCAGGATATTGAGATAACAATCCCGCCTCACTTCTGAGAGGCGGGATTTCTTAGTATAATTAACACTATGATAATCAACATTATGGGCACCAAGCTGGAGCTTACGCCCGCCATTAAGGAATACATCGAAGAGAAGATAGGTTCGTGCGAGGATATCATTACGCGGTTTGAAGAGAAGGAGGAGCTTACTGTGTTCTGCGAACTTGCACGGACCTCGCGCCATCACACGCATGGGGATGTGTATTATGCCGAAGTAACGCTTGGACTTCCCGGTAAAACTATCCGCGTTGAGGCGGAGAATTCGGATGCGCGGGCGGCAATCGATGATGTGAAAGATTTGCTGAAGCTTGAGCTCCGTAAATATAAAGAGAAGACGACGTCGCAATCGGGCAGGAAAACCAAGTACAGCGAATAATGGATATGAAGCATGTTGAATTTTGGATTTTCATAATTGTAGGACTTGTGTTCGCATATCTCGGATATTCGGCGCTTGCGTATCACTAGACGCGGGGAATTTGGACGCATATGAAAAAAATGAGCGGGGCGCTTCTTGCTGAGCGGAGGAAAAAAGCAGCGGCAATAATCGCGCTGCTTAAAAAACTGTACCCCGAGATACGCGTTTCGCTGAATCATAGCAATCCTTGGGAGCTTTTGGTTGCGGTGGTGCTCTCCGCGCAATGCACCGACAAAAAAGTAAATGAGGTAACTGCGGATTTGTTCAAGAAGTATCCGAAGTTTGAGGATTATCTCCGCGCGAAGCAGTCAGCGTTTGAGAAAGATATAAAGTCTACGGGTTTTTACCGCAACAAGGCAAAGAATATTCTTTTAGCCGCAAAACTTGTGAAGGAGCAATTTGACGGGAAGGTTCCCTGCACGATGGAGGAGCTTATTACCATTCCCGGCGTAGGAAGGAAGACTGCTAATGTGATTCTGGAAGCCGCGTACGGCATTGTGGAGGGAGTCGCGGTGGATACGCACGTGCGGCGCCTTACGCGTCTTTGGGGGCTTACCGAAAATATAGACCCCGAAAAAATCGAACGCGACCTTATGGAAATAATTCCGCGCGGCGAATGGCGCAATCTTTCATTGCGCATTATTATGTACGGAAGGGAATATTGCTCGGCAAAAAAACACAATCATTCCGAGTGTCCTGTTTCGAAATTAAAGGTATAATGAATATATGAAACCACGTGTGGTTATCGTGGGAATGGGAGAGATGGGGCGGGCAATGCGGTCGCTTGTCGGGCGCTCGAGGCATGTTGTGCAATGCTGGGATATCTGCCCCGGCAAGGTGCAAGGCCAGAAGTCGCTTTTTGAAATAGTGCCGCACGCGCAATTTCTTTTCTTGTGCGTGCCCTCGTGGTGCCTGCCGGGGGCATTAAAACAGGTGCGTCCGTTTGTGCATCGCGATACCGTTGCGGTTACCATTTCAAAGGGATTGCAACAAGCGAGAGGCGAGACATCATATGAATTTCTCACCCGCGAACTCCACGCGGGTCAGCCGATTGCGTATATCGGGGGCGCTATGCTTGCCGAGGAACTTGAGTCGGGACAGCCGGGATTCGGCGTTATTGCAGGGAAAAGCGCCCATGTGCGGACATCGGTTCGCAATC
>JAKAHO010000029.1 GCA_021814835.1 bacterium | reverse complement strand
GCGGGTTTGCAGGGCGCCAACAACCCGCGTCTTGAACTTATTCCGAAGGATGCAGTGATTAAGGAGGGGGATTCGGTAACGAACATTTCTCCGGAATATCCGATATTGCTGCGCGTAGGTTCAATCGGCGCTGCGCACCTCGATGAGAAAAAGGTGTGGCAGATAGCGGATCTGGAGCTCGCGTTTGGCATTGAAGATATTGACTCCGTGCTTCTCGTAACCAACTTCCCGTAAGTAACATATGAAAACTATTGCGAGTATCGTATTTGCGGGGTTGCTCGTTGCCGCGACGTTGTATCTCCAGCTCGGCGGTTTTCTTATTGCGTACGGTATTGTCCCGAATATCCTGCTTATTGCCCTCATTGCGCTCGTGGTGAGAGGGGTGAGGTGGACGCCGCTTATATGCGCATTGCTTGGACTCGCTGCGTACACATTCTTTTTTGTGCCGTTTTGGATACCGGGGGTTATCGCGTTGATGTGCTGTGTGTTGCTTGCCAGCGCGCTTCCTTCTCACTTTTCCGGAAATACAACCGCGGACTTTTTAATACTTCTTTTAGGCAGCACGCTTGTGATGCACGTCGCAACCGCACTCTTCCGTTTCTCGACATTCTCCCTGTCGTCATTAATCGGCGATGTGGTATATACTGTCTGTCTTGGTGCGATTGTCTGGTTTATAACGATACGCTATGGCAAGAAATCCTATTCAGTTTGAAGACATATTGAGCGACAGGAATGTTGAGGAGCGCCTGCGCGAGGTGCCGATTCCGGAGAGTTCATTTTACGGCCTTATAGTCGTTATTTTTTTGATAGTGGGAATTGCAGTGGCGCAGCTCTTTAATCTGAATATCATAAAAAATGCAGCCTATGCCGAGCGCGCGCTCGATAACGTAAGCGATGCGAAAGTAAAAGTAGCGCCCCGCGGAATAATTGAAGACCGTTTCGGTAAACCGCTTGTGGAAAATGCGCCGTCATTCAACGTGTTTTTGTATCCGCGCCTTCTGCCGAAGGACCCGGATGCACGCGCGGCGACACTCGCAAAGGTGAGCGCGATTCTCGGCATGGATGAGGCGGAGCTGTGGAAAAAGCTTGAGGAACGCGACTGGAACGTATCGGACAGGATTCTCCTGACCAACGAAATGACGCAGGATCAGCTTGTGGAGCTCACCGCATCGCAGGGGCTTGGCGTAAGCATTGAAGAGGGCTTTAAACGCGCGCAGCCTACGCCATTCGTATATTCGCAGGTTGTGGGGTATACGGGGTTGGTGGGAAAGGATGATCTTTCTGCAGACCCGACGCTTGTAATGGACGACGAAATCGGCCGCGGAGGGCTTGAAGAGTACTACGATGAATACTTACGCGGAACAAACGGCAAGGAGGTGGCGTTCAAAAATGCGAAGGGCGAGGTGCGCAGCAATCGCGTAGAGCGCGAGCCGAAACCGGGCGATAACGTCCACACATTCATTGATGCGGATTTCCAGAAGTATTTTTATGACAGGTTAAGCGAGCAATTGAAATCGCTCGGCCGCGACACGGGCGTGGGGCTCGCGTTTGATCCTCGCAACGGAGAAGTGCTCGCGCTCGTTTCTGTTCCGGGGTTCGACACAAAGCACATTGGCAATGCGATTATGGATGAGCGGCGCCCGCTCTTTAATAGAGCGGTGAGCGGTGTCTATAACCCCGGTTCGACCATAAAGCCGCTCGTGAGCATCGCGGCGCTTACCGAGGGCATAATTGATCCCCTAAAGAAGATTCTTTCAATTGGCTATATCGAACTGCCGAACCCGTATAATCCAGACAAGCCGAGCAGATTCGTCGACTGGCGTCCGCAAGGCTGGGTAAATATGCACGACGCGATTGCGCGTTCCAGCAACGTCTATTTTTACGAGGTCGGTGGAGGTTTTCATGATCAGAAGGGTCTCGGTATCTATGAATTGAAAAAGTGGTGGGAGACGTTCGGCCTCGACAGGAAAACCGAGATTGATCTGCCGGGCGAGAAAACAGGATTCTTGCCGGATCCTGAATGGAAACAGCAAAAGACAGGTCAGCCTTGGCGTATCGGTGATACCTATAACGTCTCGATAGGGCAGGGTGACTTCTCGATAACTCCCGTGGAGCTTTTGAACTACATAAGCGCGGTGGCGAACGGCGGCACGTTTTATCGCCCGCGCGTGGTGGGTTCCGTGACTGACCAGGGCGGTACAGTGGTAAAACAAATGCCCTCAAGCGTGCTCTTTGATATCAGCAGTATCATCGGAAAGGCCATACCGGACGTGCATCAGGGTATGCGCGACGCGGTAACGAAGTCATACGGCACCGCATTCCTCCTGAATACGCTTCCGTTTGAAACGGGGGCAAAAACAGGTACGGCGCAGATTGAGAATAACGCTAAAACGAATGCATTTTTCGTAGGCTTCGCCCCATATAAGGACCCGCAGATAGCAATCCTCATTTTGGTGGAAAATTCGCGCGAGGGAAGCTCAAACACGGTTCCAGTAGCCAAGGATGTCTTGCTGTGGTACTATAACAACCGTCTAAAGGACAAGTCGAATAATCAATAATAGACCACTGCCCCCACGGAAGGGGGCATCGGTTATAATGAATCTATGGCAGCAGTAATCAAAAAGAACTATCTGACGAAGGAGCGCTACGACGAAATCGTCGTTGAAATCGCTAAATTGAAGAGCGAGGGAAGAAAAGTTGTTGCGGAACGTCTTCGCCACGCGAAGGACCTCGGCGACCTTTCGGAAAACTCTGAATATCAGGAAGCGCGCGAGGATCAGACGCGTCTTGAAGTGCACATTGAAGAGCTTGAGGAGCTTTTGCGCAACTCATCGCTTATCAAACTTGAAACAGGCGGCGTTACGGTGCGTATCGGCACGCGCGTGAAACTGAAGAAAGGAAACGCGACGGTGCAGTACACGGTGGTGGGCTCAAACGAAGCGAAGCCTCTTAGTGGACTTATCTCAAACGAATCTCCGATAGGACAGGCGGTATTGGGTAAAAAAGTAGGCGATATCATTAAAGTTAAAGCGCCGAGCGGTATTGTGGAATACCACGTGGTGGAAATCGGTTAAGCCGCCCAACTAGAACCTATCTTAATAATATTTTCACCCGCGATATGAACAAAATTGTGCAAAATCAAGGAGTGACGACGATTGCGTACCCATTGCGGTACGTTGAGGAGAAAATGACGCAGATATTGCGCAATTTTGTCATATCCCTTCGGGTTGCAGCAGTTTTTACGCCCTCCTTCGTTACACCTTCTCGGAGTAGTCTCCGACTACACCTTCGTCGGCAAGCCTTGCAGGTCGAAAAAACTGCGTGCAACGCGGGCGTGAAATATTATTAAGATAGGTTCTTATGCTCGAAGATATTATCGAAGAACGCAAAAAAAAGCTGGAAGCCTATAAAAAAACCGCAGACCCCTATCCTGCAAAAGTGCACCGCGATATAACCCTCGCGGACCTTTCTGCGCAGTTCGAGCATCTCGTAGAGCGCAATAATCCGGTCTGCATCGCGGGCCGCGTTTCCGCATGGCGTGATCAGGGCAAGATTGTTTTTTTGGATATTAAGGACGAAAGCGGGAAGTTTCAGGTGGTATTGAATGAATCCGAGTGCGTGGATATTAAACGCGCGCAGGAAACGACTGATATCGGCGACTTTGTGGAAGTGTGCGGAACGCCTTTTAAAACAAAGCGCGGTGAGCCGAGCGTACTCGCAAAAAACATCCGTATTATTACAAAAAACATCCGCCCCATTCCTTCGGAGTGGTACGGCATTGAGGATGTCGAGTTGAAATTTCGGAAGCGCTATCTCGATTTGCTGCTGAATCCTGAATTGCGCGAGATGTTCGTAAAAAAGGGTATTTTTTGGCGCACCATCCGCGATGAACTTACAAAATATCACTTCCATGAAGTGGATACACCGGTGTTGGAGGCGGTCCCCGGTGGGGCAGATGCTGAGCCTTTTGTGACGCATCACAATGCGCTTGATACTGATTTCTATCTCCGCATTTCGCTTGAGCTTCCCTTGAAGCGTCTGCTCGTGGGTGGATTTGACCGCGTGTTCGAAATCGGCCGCATTTTCAGAAACGAGGGCATCGACCGCGAACATTTGCAGGACTACACCCAGATGGAGTGCTATTGGGCGTATGCGGATTACCGCGACATGATGGAATTTGTGGAGAAGATGTATAAGGACATTGTAAAGAACCTGTTCGGCGTTTTGCACACAAAGCACGGTGAGAACGTGCTGAACTGGGAAGGGAAGTGGCCAGAAGTTGATTACTTTGAAGTCTTTAAAAAAGAAACGGGCATTGATTTGAAAAAGGCGACCGCAAAAGAGCTTCTCGAGTATGCAAGAAACTTGAAACTCGAAGCGGAGAGTAGCTTGGGACGCGGAAAACTTATCGACCTTATTTACAAGAAGGCCGTGCGTCCGAAGCTCATTCAGCCCTGTTTCCTTATGAATCCGCCCGTGGATATTGAGCCGCTCGCAAAACGCCTTGATGACGACCCGACGCGCGTGGCGCGCTTCCAGGTGGTGGCCGCGGGCACAGAACTTGGTAAGGGATTTTCAGAATTGAATGATCCGTTGGACCAGCGCGCGCGCTTTGAAGAGCAGATGAGGTTGCGCGATGCGGGCGATAAGGAGGCTCAGCGCATTGATGAAGACTTTTTGGAGGCGCTCGAGTATGGCATGCCCCCCGCAGCAGGGTTCGGACTTTCGGAAAGGTTATTCGCGGTGCTGATGGATAAGCCCATCCGTGAGACGGTCATATTCCCGCTGATGCGCAAAGAGAAATAATTAAATAAATTTATGCTCGATATAACACGAATTCGCGAAGAAGGTGATAAAGTGCGCGCGGGAATGGAGAAAAAGAATCAGGACCCGAAAACGGTTGATAAATTTTTGCGTGCAGATGAGGACTGGCGCGCAAAGACCGCGGCGTTTGATCAGTTGAAAGCCGAACAGAACGCGCTCTCGCGAGAACTTTCTGCGGGACAGAGCGAAGACCTATTGAGTAAAGCGCAGTTGCTGAAGAAACGCCTCGCGGATTTGGAAGCGGCACAGGAAGATTTGAAAAAGAAACGCGATGATGCACTCTCCCGCATTCCGAACATTCCGTTCGAGGATGTTCCCGTAGGAAAAGATGAAAGCGGCAACAAGGTTGTCCGCGAAGTGGGCAAGAAGCCCGAATTTGATTTCGCGCCGAAAGATTATCTTACGCTCGGTGAGGCGCTCGGTATTATCAATGTTAAGAAGGCGGCCGAGGTTTCCGGCAGCCGTTTCGGGTATATTTTGCGCGATGCTGCGCTCCTCGAGTTTGCGCTCGTGCAATTGGCATTTGATACACTGGTTTCGAAGGGATTCATTCCTGCGGTGCCTCCGGTAATGATTAAGCCGAAGGTATATGAGGGAATGGGCCGCCTTGCGGCTGACCAGAAAGATGAACGCTACTTCCTCCCTGCGGACGATATGTATCTCGTAGGAAGCTCGGAGCACACGATGGGTCCCATTCATATGAATGAAGTATTGGAAGAGGAGTCGCTTCCGCGCAGGTACGTATCATTCTCGACCTGTTTCAGAAAAGAAGCGGGCTCGTATGGAAAGGATACGAAGGGTATTTTGCGCGTACACCAGTTCGATAAAGTAGAAATGTTCTCATTTGCGCATCCTGAAAAATCGGAAGAGGAACACAAGTTCCTTCTCTCGTGTCAGGAAGAAATGATGCAGAAGCTGGAACTTCCGTACCGCATCGTGGAAATCTGCACGGGCGATATGGGCTGGACCGATGCACGCCAGTTCGATGTGGAAACGTGGTTGCCGGGACAGGGGACGTACCGCGAAACGAACTCCTGCTCGAACACGACCGAATTCCAGTCGCGCGGAGTAAACATTAAATATAAGACAAAAGATGCGGCGGGCGAGCCAAAGAAGGCGCTCGTGCATATGTTGAACGCGACGGGGTTTGCTATCGGCAGAATGCTTATCGCAATCATTGAGAACAATCAGCAGAAAGACGGCACCATTCGCGTACCGAAGGTGTTGCAGGCATACCTTCACAAAGAAGTTATTGGAAACGCATAACAATAAAAAGCGCCCCATCCAAGGGGCGTTTTTTATTGTGATACAATTGAATAAATGGGTGAATTCTTCAGAAAACTTATCTGGTTTATTGTGCTTTGTGCGGTAGCGTACGGGCTTTATGTCGCCTATATCAAATGGTGGGATACGGGCGCGGTCGCGAATACGCAGAAAGCGGTAGAGCAGTATGTAACGAAGAAGACCAGCGAGGTGCAGAAGCAGGTAGCGGATAAAGCAAAAGAATATACGAGCGAAGTAGTGGGCGAGGCGAAGAAAACCGCGCTGGATTCTATTAAAGAAGCAGTATCGGGTGCGCTGACCGGTCTTGGCAAAAGCATTATGCATTCGGCCGAATCGATGATTGGCGCGAGTTCGTCGGAACCGATGCAACCCGTATCTATTTCTTCGATAACCACAAATACCAATGGTTCGGTGGCGGCGCCCACGGGCGGCGATTATCTTGCGCCCGCGCCCCCCGCAACGCTTATTACTCGCGTAAATGTGCCTGTTATTTTTTCAATCAACAGGGGCACAACATACACCATCGACTGGGGTGATAAGTTGAAGGACACTGGTTCGGTAACGCAGGAACTCGTAAAACTCATAAGCCACAACTACGCGAACGAAGGAGACTTCGCGGTGAAGATTTCGGTGACGGGCGGAGGCGTCTCTCAAAACTATTCATTCCCCATCCGCGTTTATCCATAACCAATGGCACATGATACGCGGTTAAAAGGCGAATTTGTCGCGCGGCGGCCAAAATCCGAGCGGCGAAGAATAATAATCGGCTGGACCATCGCAATCGCGGTTATTGCGTGTATTGCGGGAATTGTATATGGAGTGGGTTTTTCAAACGTAAGCAAAGTAAAGGGAGTGTTGGTAATCGGCAATCGGATTGTGGGGAGTGAAGAAATTGCGCGCGCGGTGAGCGGAGCGCTCGCATCGCGTTCGTGGATATCGCGTGCCGTAGGAGATGGCAATATTGTGTTTTGGATGTTCGCAAAAGAAATGCCGGGCGAAACAATTAATGAGCCAGCAATTAAATCATTGGCGGTGAATGTTGACCCGATAGGGCGGAGAGTGATTATTGAGGTACGCGAGCGCGAGTTCGTTGGTGTGTGGTGCGCGGACACCTGCGTCGGATTCGACGGCCGCGGCATCGCGTATTTTGATGCTCCTTCCATTGAGGGCTCATTATTCCTAGAAATTCAGGATGTCGGCGGCTCTGCGCCGAAATTCGGCGAGCGGGTGCTCGGCGATGAACAGCAATTTAATAATATGCTTGCCACTATACAGGGTGTGCGCGACGCGGGTATCGCCATCACGCACGTCACAGTAAAAGACCACAATCTGCGCGAGTGGAGTATTACGCCCTCGCACGGGGGGGAACTGCTCTTCAGCTTTGACGTGGTTCCTGAACGCATCGCAAGTATTCTGA
>JAKAHO010000028.1 GCA_021814835.1 bacterium | reverse complement strand
GCTTCACGGTCCATTCGCACGGTTCGTTTCCTGCCCAGCTTATAGAGGATGCAAGAATGCACGAGTGTCTGATGCGGTATGATGAGGGTGGGTCGCCCGCGCATCGCGTACAGAAACAGGCCCGAACCGCGCTCACGCGGCCACAGGAAGAAATGCTTGCGCTCGCACATTATCCATATATTGATCCGCAATATGCTTTTTTGAATCAGTTGTTGCATCGGCGGGTAAAGTGGCTAGTACCGCACGAATAAATTTCAATGAATCCCGTTAGAAGCCGCAATCGCTATGCTATTATGGAAATATTATCAACAAAAAACCGTCGTTCAAGCAGCTTAATTAATTGTGCATCTCGCTTGATTGCGATTTGCTTCTAACGGGATGAAAGAAGAACCAAAAATATTTCTCGGAAGAACGGACGGTCTTGATGCCGCAGTGGATAAGATTTTGCATACGCGCGGGGCAGGTGTAACTATTAATATTCCAAAAAATTCGGCACTCGGAAGCTCAGTCAGCAATTTTCAGGTGCTGAAACGCGAAAGTCTGACCGCAGGAAAAAAGCTTACGATTGAATCGGTTGATGACCGTGTACTTGAGCTCGCGTCGCTCGCGAAAATTACTGCGTCAAACCCGGTGTTTATGAGGACGCAAGAGAAGCCGTCTATGGATATTGTACGGCGCGCTCCTAAGCCTGAGAGAAAATCCGCAAAATTGGAAAAAGAAGTCCGTGTGAATGACGAGGGGAGCGAGACGGATGAAGCGGTGTCTCTCTGCATTGATACAAAAGCATTTCCCGAAGCGCATGAGAGAATTTCATTTGAGCGAAAGCCCTCGCGAATACGGCGGATCATCCTGCTTTCGGTTATCTTTTTAAGCATTGCAGGCGCGGCATGGGGCGCATATACGCAGCTGCCGCGCGCGACGGTGACGCTGGAAGTGAAGCGGCGCGAAGTTCCCGTGAATGAAAGCGTGGAGATAAGTAAAAAGTATGGAGAAGTCTCTTCGAGTGCGGGGAACCTGCTGATTCCAGGAGAGCTGTTTGTGCAAAAAGGAAATCTACTTATGGATTTTCCCGCAAGCGGAGTCGCAAAGGTGAATAATAAGGCAAACGGCACTATCACCATTTACAACGCATACAGCTCGGCGCCTCAACAGCTCGTGGCGCTCACGCGGTTTGAGACGCCGGACGGCAAGATATTCAAGCTTGATAAGCAGATTACGGTGCCGGGAGCAAAAATTGTAAACGGTAAAATTGAGCCGTCTTCGATTGATGCGACAGTGACCGCAAGCGAAGCAGGGGAGGCGTACAATATTGGCCCAGTTTCAAAATGGACCATTCCGGGCTTTAAGAGCACTCCGCGCTTTGCGGGCTTTTATGGCGTTTCGGCTTTGGGTATGGCGGGCGGCGTGGTGGGCGAGCGCTCGGTGCCCTCGGCTGAAGACAAGACGAACGGCGAAAAGAAGGTAGAAGATGCATTGCATGCCTCGCTCGAGAAGTTGCTTATCGCGATGGCGGGGCCGTATACCGCGCTTCCGGGGAGTACGAGGTTTGTTATTACAACCGATAACGTGCAGTTGGGCGGAAAAGACGAAGGGAAGTTCGGTGTATATATGGAAGGAGAGATACGAAAGATCGTATTCGATGAAACAACGCTCAAGAATGCAATCGTAGCGAAAATTCAGGGCAGTAATACGAAGGGCGAAAAGGTTGCCGACATGGCATTGCAGTACGGCGGGCCGACGTATGATTTTCAGGAGGGTACTATTGATATGCGGGCAACGGGCACGGTAACGTTTGCTGCGGATATTGATACCGATACCCTGAAAACAAACCTTTTGGGCGCTGACGAATCATCGGCCCGCAACTCGCTTTCCGAGCTTCAGGGCCTCAATAACGGCACGCTTGAATTGTGGCCGTTCTGGGTGCATAGCATCCCGAGCGACCCCGCGAAGCTCACCGTCGTAATAAAGTAGGCGGGTATTGACTTCATTCTCGTTTATCCATATAATTGAATTCGCTATAAACATACATAGCTAAATGGGTCAAGAAAAAGACAGATTGATAAATCGGAACGGCGTAGTGCAGGAAGCATTGCCTGGACTCCTCTTCCGCGTGACCCTTGAAGGAGCGACAGAGCCAGTGCTCGCGCACCTCGGCGGCAAATTAAAACTTCATCGCATTAGGGTTATTCCGGGCGATAGAGTGGTCGTAGAAATGACCCCTTATGACGAACGCAGGGGTCGAATCGTGCGAAGGCTATAATGGCTTGTAAAATTAAGAAAGTTTGGGTAGTATAGTGCTACTCTAGGTAAGGCATTTTTTTCTATTATGAAAGTACGATCATCTGTAAAAAAGATATGTATGAAGTGCAAGACCGTCCGTCGCAAGGGACGCGTCTATGTTATTTGTGAAAATAAGAAACATAAACAAAGGCAAGGTTAAATCATCATGAGAATCGTTGGTGTAAATATTCCGGATAATAAGAAAGTAAGCATCGCGCTCGCATATCTTTATGGCATCGGGCGTGCTCGCGCAGAGCGCATCGTTGTGGAATCAAAGATTGACGCAAAGAAGCTTGCAAAGGAGCTTACGCAGGAAGACATCAACAAGATTCAATCGATTATGGAGAAGAACTTCAAAATCGAAGGTGAATTGCGCCAGGTGATTAAGCACAACATTGCGCGCATGAAGGAAATCAAAGCATACCGCGGTGTAAGGCACTTGCGCCGTTTGCCGGTACGGGGACAGCGCACCAAGACGAATTCCCGCTCGGTCCGCGGAAACGTCAGAAAGACCGCAGGAAGCGGAAAGCGTAAGGTAGAGCTGAAGTAAACACTAACCACATGGGAAAGAAAAAAGTAGCAAAAGAATCGAACGAGAAAGTCCTTAAGGAGTCCGCAGGCGTGGACAATGCCGTTGCTGAAGTAAAGCAATCGGGCAAGTTGCGCGTGGAGAAGGGCAAAGTGTTCATTCAGGCTTCTTTGAACAACACCATCATGACGGTAACCGACGAGAAGGGAAACACGGTAGCGTGGCTCTCGGCGGGCTCGCTCGGCTTTAACGGCCCGAAGAAAGCGACGCCGTTCGCAGGTTCCAAGGTTGCGGAAGCAATCGCGGAAAAAGTGAAGAAGTCAGGTCCCATTAAAATTGACGTGCTTGTGCGCGGCATCGGCAAGGGCCGCGACTCTGCAGTCCGTTCGCTCGCCGCAAAGGGTTTTGAAATACTTTCCATAAAAGATGTCACTCCGGTTCCTCATAACGGCCCGAAGCCGCGCAAGGTAAGGAGAATTTAACACAATGCGAAGAATTAAAGAAAAAAGAGAGCGTTCCCTCGGTACGAAGCTTTTCCTCAAAGCGGATCGTTGTAATTCACCGAAGTGCGTAACGGTACGCCGTCCTCAGCGCCCCGGTCAGCACGGAGGCAAGCGCCAGAAGAACATTTCCGATTTCGGACGCCAGCTTCAGGAGAAGCAGAAGATTAAAATCTTTTTCGGTTTGAATGACCACCAGATGCAGAAGTTGTTCAACGGACCGAAGGAGCAGGTAGCGATGAAACTCCGCGAGCGCCTCGATTTCGTGACGTATCTCCTTGGGTTTGCAAAATCGCCCCGCATTGCGCGTCAGATGGTGTCGCATGGCCACATCCGCGTAGATGGGAAGAAGGTAACCATCCCGTCGTTCCGCGTTGCGGTTGGAGAAAAGATTGAAGTCCGTCCGGAGTCCCGTGATTCAAAGCTTTTTGAAGGCATTCAGGAGCGCTTGAAAACGGTCGAAGTGCCGAAGTGGCTTAAACTTGATGCGGAGAAACTTGAGGGCGAGTGCGTTGCGCAGTCGAATCTCGAGGAAGAACGTTTCCCGTTCGATATCAATTTGGTCGGTCAATTTTATTCGCGCTAATATACAATTATTATATATATGAAATACGCGCATCTTAGTGAGTCGGTAGTAGGGAAGAAGGTCTCAGAGAAGGACAATATCGGAGTGTTCCACATTGAGGGCCTTTACACCGGTTACGGTGTGACGCTCGGCAACTCATTGCGCCGCGTGCTCCTCTCGTCGCTTCCGGGCGGCGCCATCACTCAGATAAAAGTGAAGGGCGTTGACCACGAATTTTCGGCATTGCCGGGAATGATGGAAGATATTGTAGAGTTCATTTTGAATCTTAAGAAAGTCCGTTTCCATTTCCTCGCGGATGAGCCGCAGGTGCTCTCACTCCACGTAAAGGGAGAGAAGGAGGTAACGGCAGGCGACATTAATTCGACGACATTTGTAAAGGTGATCAATACCGATTTGCACCTCGCAACGCTTTCGAAGAAAACCGCGGATCTCGATATGGAAATCACGGTTGAGAAGGGTCTTGGCTACGTACCCTCTGAGGCGCGCAAGCTTGAGAGGCTCCCTGTCGGCACGGTAGTGCTTGATGCGGTATTCTCTCCGGTAGTCCGCGTAGCGTTCTCAGTTGAGAACATGCGCGTCGGCGACCGAACGGATTACAACCGCTTGGTGGTGGAGGTAGAAACCGACGGCTCAATTTCGCCGTCAGAAGCATTCCACAAGTCAGTAAACATTTTGAAAGATCACTTCGAAAAATTGGCGGCAATCGAAGTCACGAAGACCGAAATAGGCGAGACGAAAGAGAAGAAAGCAAAGAAGAAATAATACATTATGCGGCACGCAAAGAAAGGACGAAAATTTGGACGCGAACGCGGTCAGCGCAAAGCCTTTATGAAAGGTTTGGCGCAGAATCTCGTTACGCACGAGAAGATAACCACGACAGAAGCGCGCGCGAAAGAATTGCGCGGTTTTGTGGAACGCCTTGTGACGCACGGTAAGAAACAGAACATTACCGGACTTCGCACGATTATGCGCTATCTTCCGAAGGCAACCGCGTACAAGTTGTACCACGATATTGCGCCGCGTTATGCAGACCGCAAGGGAGGCTATACCCGCGTAATTAAGATTGCGAAGCCGCGCGTGCACGATGCGTCGAAGATGGCAAGAATTGAATTTGTATAAGACTATGGAATACATTATTGACGCAAAAAATAAGAGGCTCGGCCGCGTAGCATCGGAAATCGCCGTCATCCTTCAGGGAAAAAAGAACCCGAAGTATGAACCGAAATTCGAAGGTACTGACACGGTAACCGTGAACAATATCAAGGATATCGAGCTTACGGGTAAGAAAGCGGAGCAGAAGATTTACTACAAGCACACCGGTCCGCTCGGACACTTGAAAGAGAACAAGTTCGAGAACGTGTTCGCAAAGAATCCGGGGTTCGTCTTGAGGCATGCGGTACGCCTTATGCTTCCGAAGAACAGACTGCAGGCGAAGAGAATGAGGAGACTGAAGATTAGCGACTAAGTTCCATGGCAACCAAAACGACCAAGACAACTAAATCAACGAAGGGAGGACGCTACTTCGAAGCGGTAGGCCGCAGAAAGACCGCAGTTGCGCGGGTGCGTTTGCATACCGGCGGAAAAGGAGGCCATGTTGAAGTAAACGAGAAAGATTTTGCAAAATATTTCCCCGTGGTAAAGCATCAGCGCGTAGTGACGGCGCCCTTTGAGACGCTCTCAATCACCGATTACGATGTAACCGCAAAGACGTTCGGCGGAGGCGTAGGAGGCCAGGCGGAAGCAATCCGTCTCGGCATTTCCCGCGCACTCGTGCTCGTGAATCCGATTTGGCGCGGACGCCTGAAGACGCTTGGGTTCTTGAAGCGCGACCCCCGTATGGTGGAGCGCAAGAAGCCGGGTATGCGTAAAGCACGCAGGCCGCAGCAATGGAGAAAGCGTTAAGCTTTCAAAAACCCCACGAGAGTGGGGTTTTTGGTTGCGATTTTTTTTACTGTTCCAGCGTGCCCCAGGTGAGCGTTTTATCCGCGTGGAGAAGATACAGATAATCAGTGAGCGTGAACGCGGTGATACTCCTCGCGATTACGGCGACGTTGTGCGGAGGGCGCGCATCAAATTCCTCGGCGAGCAGCCTGTCTCCCGATTGCATAAGGAAATAGTTGGGCGCAAAGGGAATCCATGCGAACGACTTCGGGTCTTCATGCGCCGAGAGATAAAGAACATCAACGTCATTTATCTTGTGAAGGGTATTGCCCTCGTATTCCGCAAGGTAGAGCACGCGCATCGTTCCGTCAGTGCTTATATAGACCGCGCGCTTTCCGTCGGGTGAAAACGTGTAATACGCGATGTCCGAAGTAAGCTTTTTAAGGATTTGCTGGGAGCGGTCGAATATGTAGAGCTCGTGGCTTTCATCCTCAAGAAGGAGGCGGTTTCCGTCAGTGTCGGACACCATTTTCACGGCAAAACCGAGATGTGCGGAGTAGGTATTTATTGAGTGCACGATAAGATTTGCGGCGGTAAGCGTCCCCTTACTGTCCACGACAAGCAACTCGCTGTCGTTTGTTGCATACGCACGCGTTCCGTTTATTTTGAAAATCTGCTCAATCTCATTCTTTTTTATATCAAGCATGAAGAATGCGGTATCACTACCGAGAATAAGTTTCGTTTTCGTGAAAGGGTGGGCGATAACCGTGCGCAATGGCTGGGGGGCAATATGCAGTTGCGAGCGCTGGAGCGACGCGAAAAGGTCGGTGACGTTAGCCGAAACCGAAGGAGCATCGAGGTCGGTAAAGTAATATTTGCCCGAACCCGCAGTCACTATATAAGGGGAATTAGCATCGGAAATAATTACCTTATTTCCTTTCAGCGCAGTTCCATTGAAGCTCAAAGGAGACGATGTGCTGTTTGTAATAAGACCGCCTTTTACAGGAACAAATGACGTAATAGTAGTCGAGCTTCCTTCCACGGGAATGAAGTCGGGCCAGAGGATGACATCATTCGCGTACGAAACTTTTCCCGATTCAATTTCGAGTTGTTTGTGCCACGGCGAGTAATCTTTCAGTGAGAGGGAAATATCATACGTGTCAGGCGCAAGACCCGAAACATAAATATCGTGGTTCAGATAGCCCGCAGTCGCAGGGTAGGGTTCTCCGTCAATGGCGAGCGCGGCCGTGCGCGGCAGGAAGCGCACATAAAGAGATCCGGCCTTCGCAAGGCGCATATGCTTGAGGTCGATAACAAGGCCGAGCATCTTAATGACGACGTAGGGCGCCGCCACAAAAAAGAGCGCCACAAAGAATAACTGAACAAAGAGTTTGGCGCGTTTTTGCAGAATCATCACCTTAAGATATACCCGATTTTAGGCATTTCGGAAAGAAGTTGCTTTTAACTCGGGGGGTGTAGTAAAGTGAAGTCACACATGTTTACTCGGAAAATCGGTATAGACCTTGGCACCACAAATACGCTCGTTTTCTTACCCGAAAAAGGCATCGTTATTAACGAACCGACGGTAGTTGCATTGCGCAAGCCGGACAACACCGTGCTCGCGGTGGGGCTCGACGCAAAAGAAATGGTGGGACGCACGCCCGATGATATCGTAACGTACCGCCCGTTGAAGGACGGCGTTATCGCGGAATATTATATTACGCAGGCGATGTTGAAATATTTCATTTCAAAAAGTATCGGCGCGTTCAACGTCATCCGCCCCGAAGTGGTTATTTCCGTTCCCGCAGGCATCACCTCGACCGAGCATCGCGCGGTTATGAACGCCGCGAAGGAAGCGGGCGCGAAAGA
>JAKAHO010000027.1 GCA_021814835.1 bacterium | reverse complement strand
CGAAGGTGTACACAACGTGTACATCAAGAAGATTTTACAAAGCCGTAGCCCAAATATGAAAATTGCAGTAGAAAAGGCATTGCATAAGAGGTCTGCTAGAGCCCTTGAATGCGTATCGAGCCACCACCGAAATTCGCACCGGACGAAGATGAGAATGTGCTTCCCGGCGAAGTAACAGGACTCGTGGCTCCGCCACCCCCCGACCAGTCAGTCTGCCGAAAAATAGTGTTCTTCCAGCGGGTGAGATAATCGGAAAGTGTTGTGATTCCCGCTCCCTGACCGGTCGTCCACTGCGTGACCGCGGTCACCTTTTGCGTGGAGGGGTCATCTGCCGAACCCGAACCGCACGGCGCAACTCCAGAGATAGAACTCGATGCATTATTGGTACGGCAGATATTTTCCACATAGAAGTAGCGGACAAATATATTGCTGTTCCAAAGCTGCCGCACCTCGTCCGCCGAAAGCGCACGGTTGTAGATACGCACATCATCAATACTACCCGGAAAATATTCGATGTTTGGCGAATCGAACGCAATATACCCATTTGACGTTGACGTGCTTCTGGACTGAGCCTGAGTATTGTCCAATAGTCCGTCGATATACATAACCGACGTCGTACCGTTTGATACCCACGTAACAAGATGCCATGCGTTATCGTTGACTGATTTAGCAGATACCATTGCAGGAGGCGTCGCGGTATTGTAATACGTGAAAAATTTTCCTCCCGTAATTCCAAAATACAACCCGGATCCCCGATTGCTGAGTACCGGCCTCTGCAACGTCGTAGTCGCAACAATCCACGCCGAAACGGTAGTGAGCGTACCAATCTGAACTGGACCGAGCGTCACCCTTTGAGTCGCGCCGTCAAACTTTAAACAATTCACAATTCTGCAGGTCGATGTGGCGCGAGTCGGGCTATTGGTAAGCGTTCCATTATTTCCATTGCCAGTCGCATCATAAGTAGTAGTACTCGTGCTTGCGGCGTCCTCATCGAATTTCCACTCGGCAACGAGACCGTTCGTCACATCATTATCGAGCATCCCCTCCCTCCCTGGCACCACCGCATATGTCGTCCCGGAAGCATTCAAAAAATACTGCGTGCTTGATGCCTTGGTAAGTCCGTACAAGCTCTGCCAACTCGCGGAGCCGTACACTCTTGCCTTGTTCAATAATTCCTGCGCAAACGCAGTAGCAGCCTGACCCTTTTGAGAAGCAAGGTTTGTCTGCAACATTGTTGAGATTGCAAACGCAGACGCCCCGATGAGAATCGAGCCGATAGCCAAGCCGATAACAACCTCAATGAGGGACTGACCGTCTCGTGAACTGATAACTGAAAACATATAACTAATAACTTCAGAAGGAGGTGATTCCCTTCCCCCGTTATCAGTTATCAGTTGTTTGTTATTTGTTACTCTCATTATCTGAGGTCATTGTACTGACTTGCTATCTCGCTCGCGGATAAGGCGCGGTTATAAAAGCGCACCTCATCAATCGAACCGGGAAAGGTGGTTCCTATATATGTCCACCCAGTCGGAATATTCGGCGTTTGTGTTACACCAGTAATCGCCAGCGCTCCGTTCACATATAATTTCCAAGTGCCAGCATCGCGCGTTGCAACAAGATGCACCCAAGTGTTTGCCGGTGGCACGTAAGATGCGCTCAACGCATTGCATAAAATTCCCCCCAAAAGAATGGAGATTCGCCCACCCATACCGCAAGATCCATTTCCTATTAAAATGCCAAAGCCATTTGCACCAGCGTTGCCATTGTATGCTATCAATCCATTGGCGGAAGTCCCAGACCAATACATCCACGCCGACAAAGAAATATTATTTACGGCATTCGTTACGAGAGGAATAGTAATCTGATTATTTGTGCCGTTAAAACTTACGCACGCCCCCGCCACGCAGGATACGCCGGATTGCCACGTCGGACTATTAACAAGTGTGCCCTTATTCCCAAGCCCTGACGCATCACTCGCAACCGTACCCGTTGCATCGTCAAGGTGCCAATAACCGACAAGCCCATTCTCATTGCGCTTTGTGGTCCGCCCCGTTGAAGAAAGAACAAGATCGGACACAAGTCCATCGCCCTTCCCGTCAATCATTGAAATAATCTTTTTTTCGGGAAGCGCTCCCGTGATAGGCGCAAAGAGCGCGTCGTATGTGGAGCCGGAAAACGGGCTTGAGAACACAATACCCCGCGCAAGACCATACGTACGGTCTACACTTGAAGTGGAAAAACTCGCACCGGAAAAGCTAAAATACTGACTGCCCGAACTTGTGGTATTTGAAAAACGCACATTCCACTCGCTTCCATTGTCCTGCGTAATCGAACGCTTCTGCGTTGCCTGAACAAGAGATGCAACTTCATCAAGTGTTTTCTTCAAATTCTGACTGCCTCTGTATGAGCCGAGGAACACGGTGCCCATCGTCGCAAAAATGGCGGTTATCGCAACCACCACAAGCATTTCGATAAGGGTAAATGCGCGCCTATCGCGCGCAATTTTTAATTTTAAATTTTCAATTTTCAATGAATGAATCTTTCGAAGTTTAGTCATTGAATCATTAAAAATTGATTGAAAATTAATCATTATCAATTCTTCCTAGAATTGAGTAGTCAATTGGTAAATCGGCACGATAATCGCAAGCGCAATACCGCCGATAACCGTTCCAATAAAGAGGAGGAGTGCGGGCTCAAGGAAGGAGACGAGTTCTTTTACCGACGCATCGATTTCTTTTGTATAAAATTCGCTGAGCGTTACGAGTACTTCGTCGAGGTGGCCCGCGCGTTCAGAAATTGCCACAAGGTTCGTAACCGTCTGTGGGAAAAATGGTTCACGGCGGAATGCCTCGCCTATCGTAAGACCCTTCGCAAGACCCTCGCGAGAAATGCGCACCAAAGCAGAGCGCGCCTCTTCGTTAGCCACCGCGTTTGCGGTAATCTCAAGCGCCTCAGTAAGCGGCATGCCCGCTTTAATGAGCGATGCGAGTGTTGAGGCAAAGCGTTGGAGCGCCATCTTTTTCAAAACTGTTTTTACGAGCGGCAGCCCCGCAATGATATTTGAAAGAAACTTGCGGAACACCTGTGAGGTTGAGTTGAGCCACACTGCAATACCGATAAGCACGCCGAGAAAACCGAAAATATAGATGCCGTATGCGTTAAAGAACAGCCCGAACGCGAATACCGCCTTCGTGAATGCAGGAGGATTAAATCCACCCTCCATAAACACGTTCGCAATCTTCGGCAACGCAAACATGACGAGGAAAGTAAGAATGAGCACGGAGCCGATAAGAAGAAGGACTGGATACACCAATGCGCCGCGCAACTGGTCGCGTAAATCCTTCTGCTTTGTGAGCATCTCGGTAAGGTCTGCGAAAATTTTCTCAAGGTTTCCCGACGCCTCGCCTGCGCGCACAAGGTTTACGTACACCTCGCCGAATACTTTCGGATATTTCGCGAATGTACTGTAAAAAGGCTGACCCTGTTCAAGCGCCGCGCGCACTTCGAAAAGCACATCGCGTATCGCCTGCTTATTGAAGTCCGCAATAAGAATATTTACTGCCTCGAGAAGTCCCGTGCCGATGCGCAACATAAGCGCCAGATATTTCGTAAGGAATATCTGGTCCGTAATGGTAACGCCGCCGCTGAAAAGCGTGGACTTTCCCCTTTCCTCAACGGGCTTTACGCTTACCGGTCGGAGTCCGTTTTTCGAAAGATATGCGAGAACGTCCTGGACGTTACGCGCCTCGATATCGCCCTCAACGATGCGCCCGTCAGCCTGCGATGCAATATAGCGGAATTTCATTATATGGAGTAATTATATCGTATTTTTCACTCATCCGCCCTACTCGCGCACCACACGAAGCAATTCTTCAATCGTCGTTGCGCCGCGTTCCACCTTGCGGAGACCGTCTTCAAACATCGTGGTCATCCCCTCGCTGCGCGCAACCTTGCGAAGGTTATCGAGACTGAACGAATCGATGATGATAAGCTTCCTCACCTCCTCGGTCACGTTCAAAACCTCATAGATACCGAGACGGCCGAGAAATCCTGTCCCGCCGCAAATATTGCACCCCTTTCCGCGGTAAAATGATTTCGGAATTTTTACTTCATTTTCGGAAACGCCCGAAGAGATAAGTTCATGCCGCATCGCCGTTATATATGCGGGGTTCGGAGTATAGGTCTCAATGCAATCAATGTGCACACGCCGCACAAGACGTTGCGCCACAATAGTATTCAAAACCGCGGATACGAGGAAAGGCGCGACTCCCATATCGATAAAACGCGGAACAGCCGTCGGCGCATCATTTGTGTGCAAGCTTGAGAGCACCAAGTGACCAGTCAACGCCGCCTGCACGGCGATGTTTGCGGTCTCCTCGTCGCGGATTTCACCGACCATAACAATGTTCGGGTCCTGGCGCAGAATGGAACGCAACCCGGCAGCAAAGGTAATGCCCGCGGCCACATTCACCTGCATCTGGTTCACGTACCGCATATCGTATTCGATAGGGTCTTCGATGGTCACAATGTTCACGTCAGGCCTGTTCAGCATATTGAGCAGCGAATAGAGCGTCGTCGTTTTACCTGAACCCGTCGGACCCGTGGCAAGCACCATGCCGTACGTTTTCTTGATTGCGGACTCAAGCGTCTTAATATCGTTCTCGTAGAAGCCCAAATCAGCAAGGGAAAGCGGTTTCTGCGCGCCGGTCAAAAGACGCATAACAATCTTTTCTCCGTAGAACGTCGGAATGATGGATACACGGATATCGACGATGCCACCGCCCACCTTATAGCGGAAACGGCCGTCCTGCGGATGCGTGTGTTCGTCGACGCGAAGACTCGAAAGAATTTTTACGCGCGCGACAACCGCGGGGTGAATCTCTTTCGGCATGCGGATTATTTCATGCAAAATGCCGTCAACGCGATAGCGTACCAAAATACCGTCATCAAGCACTTCAAAGTGCACATCGGATGCGCGCGATGAAATAGCGTACGAAACAAGGTTGTCGACGATAGCGACAATCGGAAGGTCTTCCGCCTCATTTACTTCTCCTCCTCGCGCCCGGGCACGGAGCGAATCGCGCACACTCGTTTCAATAACCGTTTTAAAATCCTGCGTAAGCTGTTTGCCGTACAGCATATATCCCCTGTTCAGGTCATCCTCGGTCGCCAAATACGTCTTTATCTGCCCGCCAAGTTTGAGCGTTAAGAAGTCCACCGCCTCGAGGTCGCTCGGGTCATCCATCGCCACCTTAAATCTTCCGTCAGCCTCCCTGCCGAACGCCACGAACTTTTTTCTACGCGCGACGTCTTCAGGAATGAGCTTCAACACTTCCTCGTCAATTTTTGTTTGCCCCAAATTGACGCGCTCAACGCCCAAATACTGGGCAATGAGCGTCATCAAATAATCCTTATTTACAATTCCCTGAGAAATAAGAACGTCGCTGAGGTTTTGCTGTTTGCGCTGAGATTCGGCGAGAAGCGTAGTGAACGCAACGTCATTCACAATGCCCGCCCGCAACAATATCTCCTTCAATTTTTCCGGAGGAAAGGTAATCATTTCTTGTTCGTATGTTCAGTATAACAAACCATTGCCCGCCGAAAGACCGGACAAGCATCCACAATTAAAAATCCCCGCTTTAAGCGGGGATTTTTACAATCAATTAGAGCGCAAGATTGTTGCCTACTTCGTACCACGTTGCAGAAGTTCCACCATCATAGTTATTGCGCGTAACACCCGTCGTCACATTCGAATACTTTGTACTCTCCATGGGCGCGCCAAGTTTATAACTCAATCCATTACAAGCGTATGCATACATAAAGGCAGCACCATTTGCAGGATCAAGCGGAAGCCTTGAAAGCGGCGAACCTGAAGAAATCAAATTAAAAGAAACGGGAACCCATCCATTGCCGTCAGGAGTAGTTGTTGCAACGACGCTCGTGCCAGAACATGAGGGCGTGCCGAAGGGCGCGGTAGTTGTTGTAAAAGTGCACCGCTCATTAAAACCGACGCAAGTTCCATTGGTTGGACCAAGAAGTCCCGGCGTAGCCACATCCGACAAATAAAGAGCAATAGCGCTATTCAAGGCGGCCATATCCGATACGCGGGTCGCATCGCGCGCCTGACGGAGCAATTCAGCAGGGTTGATGATGACGACGATAACGGTGGCCAAGACCGCGAGAATTGCGATAACGACGAGCAATTCGATGAGGGTGAAACCTTTCTTCAGAGTTTTCATATTTGATGTTGTTGCGACTTTATTTATTACTTTCAGTATATCACGAATTGGGAAAAGCAGATGTGGATAACATTGCTGCGCTATAACGCGAGTCCGGGAGCGTTTCCGACCTCATAAAAACAAGTGAGGGCGGTGGCGCCCGTACCATAATCGGTACCGCACGCATTTTTGTCGCCGCCATCTTTCGTCATTAAATCGCGGTATTTATTACTCTCAAGACGCCCATCTATTTCGAAGGTCTTATTCACGTCATCTCCCTTGTACGCATAAAAATACGTCGTTGTCTGACGGGGGTCGAGCGGAAGGAACGAAAGCGGAGAGCCGCCAGTAGCAAGACCCAAGTTGATACCCACCCAGCCGGTGCCATCGATGCTCGTAGTTGCGTTATAGGAACACCCGCCGCTGAATCCACACGTTGCACCGCTCACCGTTTCAAGCGGACTTGTACCCACTAAAGTCGAGGTGGCGGTCGTAAGATAAAGGTTTACCGCAGTCCTGATAGAAGAAAAATCAGAAAGACGTTGTGCGTCGCGCGACTCCATAAGCATTTGCGCCGGATTGAGCGCCAACACAACTGCAATGGACAAAATGACGAGAATTGCGATAACGACGAGTAATTCGATGAGGGTGAAACCTTTCTTATTTTGCATTGAAAATATTATACACTATTCAAAAAAACGTTACCCTTAAAATTACGGCGTTCCTGCAAGCATCGACTTCACGTGGTCTACAAGTTCTTCAATGGAAACTTTCGCTTTCACGAAATATTCGATAGCACCGAGCGACTGTCCGCGCGCCACATCAACATCCTGACCGAGGTTCGATGTGATGATGACGGGAGCTTTTTCGATTTGCGGGTCGGCCTGCATCATTTCGAGAAGCTCAAAGCCTGAAATTTTCGGTAAAATAATATCGAGCAACACCAAATCGGGGTGCGTCGTCCGCAACACGTTTATCGCCTCCTCGCCGTCGCGCGCGAGTATCGCTTCAACACCCTCGCTCTCAAAGCGTTGTTTCAAAAGGTTTCCGAGCAAGGGCTCGTCTTCTACAATAAGTACGCGTTTTTTTTCTCCCATATAAGTACTCTCATTATATACGAACAACAAAAATGCCGCCAATAAAAGGCGTGATAAGCAGCACACAAAACAATTTATCGAAACCCGAACGAAAGCGCAGACCCGCCTTTTAGGGCGGGTCGTGAGCGGGTTGAGGGGAATTCGTTTTGTATGCTGCTGTACTTAAAAACTTGTATATTCATTGAAGCACTGAGATTCAGAACTTTCTTAGTTGTCCCATGGTATTTTTTGAATACCAAGCCGAGACATATAAGGTTTATCGGCCAACACCTTTGCCACCTAAAGTGGCGTCATATTTCAAAAGAAACATGTCGAATTATCCGCTACTT
>JAKAHO010000026.1 GCA_021814835.1 bacterium | reverse complement strand
GTGGTGGCTCGATACGCATTCAAGGGCTCTAGCAGACCTCTTATGCAATGCCTTTTCTACTGCAATTTTCATATTTGGGCTACGGCTTTGTAAAATCTTCTTGATGTACACGTTGTGTACACCTTCGAATATTTTACTTTGCCTCGCCTGAAATCTGAAAATTTCGTTACGAAAAGCATTGTATAAGAGGTCTGTTTTTCGGAATATGTTTATTGTCGGTTGTTGTGCTTCAGATTGATGTAAAAAGTTCGGTTTCAGGTATAATTGAGATAATGATGCAAGTAAAGAATTTCAGCGAATCACTTGAAAAAGACCTTCAGCGCTTACACGTGGAGATGGGCGCGTCCCGTAAGGAGGGGGCTCCCGTATCGCAGATGGAACATACGCTTGTAAAGCAGTCGCTTGAACGTATGGCGGAAAGCATTCCAATGCCGCATCCCTCACAGGCGCCCGCCCGCGCCCCCGCAATCACCGTTCAAGCAACGGGAACAAGTCCGTTACCAGGCTATCTCGCAAAAGGAGACCAGCCCGAGCAGATTAAACAGGAAGTGAACCGTTTGGTCGGTTTGGTTTTTTCCGACAGCATCTCAACCGCAATCGCGGAATCAAAAAGGCATTCGCCGTTTGTGCAGGACGCATTTCATGATGCGCTCGTGGACAAATTGCTTCCGGAATTGAAGAAGCGCGGGATGATATAAAATGCAACTGCTCATTATCTTTTCATCAATATTTTTTCTCGCGCTCCTCGGCGTTATTTCTTTTTTTGTTGTACGAGGAAAAATACGGCAGCAGATAGCGGACAGTCTTGATAATAAGCTTTTTCTTGTGCGGTTGCCGCTTGGCACCAAGGAGGGGAAGGATATGAAGCGGGAGGTGGGCATTTCCGAACAGCTTGCGGGAGCGCTCGCGTCATTCGGGAAGCCGTTTACGTTTGAAATAGCAGTTCCCAATATCGGCGAAGAAATTCATTTTTATGTTTCGGTTCCGGGGAAGGCGCGCGATGCGGTTGCGCGCCAGATTCAGGCATTATGGAAAGACGCATCTGTTGAGGAGGCGGATGAGTACAATATTTTTAATTATTCGGGCGCAACTGCGGGAGCCATTTTAAGACTGAAGGAGCATTATGCGCTTCCTGTCCGCACGTATCAGAGTTTTGATGCGGATACGCTCCTGCCCGTATTGGGAGGCCTCACCAAAATCAACGCAGTAGGCGAAGGATGCGCAATTCAGTACGTGGTGCGTCCCGCAACGACTGAGCGGAAATCAATCCGCACCGCGATTACGAATCTTAAAAAGGGGAAGAGTGTAAAAGAAGTAATACAGAGCAATGAGCTTTCGTGGGGCGACGTTGAGAAGGCGCTTGTCGGCTCGGCTCCGAAAAAGGATGGAGAGAAGGTAGTCGACGATTTGGCAATTAAAGCGTTTGAGACGAAACTCTCAAAACCCCTTTTCAGAGTAAACGTGCGTATTATTGCGTCTGCGCCGAGCCAGTTCCAGGCGGATTCAATCGTCGACGGCATAGTCGCCGGATTCTCGCAGTTTGCGACTCCCGAGCGCAATGAGTTCCGCACCACTACGCCGCGCAAGCTTGCCGAATTTGTGCACAATTTTTCATTCCGCGATTTTGTGCAGGAAGAATCAATGGTTTTAAATACTGAGGAGTTTGCAAGCATTTTCCATTTCCCCACGCCGTTTATTGATATTCCGAAAGTAAAGTATCTGAAATCGCGCGAGGCTCCCGCGCCCGCGGGCATGCCAAGAGATGGAATTTTACTTGGCCGCAATCCTTATCGGGGAGTCGAAACTCCCGTGCGTCTTTCCCGTGAGGACCGAAGACGCCACCTGTATGTCATCGGCCAGACGGGTACCGGAAAATCCGTATTTATCAATAATCTTGCGGGACAGGACGCGATGAATAAAGAAGGTTTTTGCGTCATTGATCCGAACGGCGACTTGTTTGAGGACGTGCTGAAGCGCATTCCGAAGGAGCGAATTAATGATGTGGTTATTTTTGACCCCAGCGACCTCTCATATCCGCTCGGTCTCAATATGCTCGAGTACGACCCGAAATTTCCCGAACAAAAGACGCTGCTCATCAACGAGCTTATGATGATTTTCGATACGCTCTATGATATGAAGACCGCGGGAGGTCCTATGTTCGAGCAGTATGCGAGAAATTCTTTGTTGTTGCTTATGGATGACCCGAGTGAAGGATTTACCATACTTGAAATACCGCGCGTGATGACGGACTCATCATTCAGGAAGCGGTTGCTCGAGAAGTGCACGAATATGCTAGTGAAGGAATTCTGGGAGAAAGAAGCCGAGAAGGTGGGCGGAGATGCGTCGCTCGCGAATATGGCGCCGTATATCACCTCGAAGTTCAATACGTTTATTGCGAATGATTATACGCGCCCGATTCTTGCGCAGTCGAAAAATACAATTGATTTCCGCAAAATTCTAGACGAGGGAAAGATTCTTCTTGTAAATCTTTCGAAAGGAAGAATCGGAGAATTAAACGCGTCATTGCTCGGCATGCTTATTGTGGGCAAGCTTACCATTGCTGCATTTTCACGCGCAGATATTCCTACGGAAAAGCGCCGCGATTTCTATCTCTACATTGACGAGTTTCAGAATTTTTCTACGCCATCAATTGCCGTTATTCTTGCCGAGGCGCGCAAATATCGGCTTTGTCTCACGGTTGCACATCAGTTTATCGCGCAACTTAAGGAGCCGATTCGCAATGCAGTATTCGGCAACGTCGGCAATATGATTGCGTTCCGCGTGGGACCCGATGATGCGAAGTTTCTTGTTCAGCAGTTTGCACCCGTATTTAACGAAGGCGATATTATTAATATTGATAACCTGAATGCCCATGCGAAGATTCTTGTGAATAATCAGGTATTTCCCGCATTCAATCTTTTTGTGCCGTTCCCGGCGCAGGGGGATGACGCATTGCTTGAAGAGGCGCGGGAATTATCCAGAAAAAAGTACGGCCGTCCGCTTGCTGATGTTGAGGCCGAAATATACGCGCGTCTTAAGAAGGTGTCGTAATTCACTCCCATAATGGCTAAACCGTATCTTTCACTCATCCTACCCGTGCGGAATGAGGCGGCTTACATACTCCAATCGCTTGTGCAGATTGATTATGCGCTTTCGCTTTCCGAATTTTCTTCCGAGGTTATTCTTGTGGATGACGGTTCAACCGATGCGACGGTAAGCATCGCAGAACATTTTAAAAAAGTGCTGAGTTCTCTTCGTATAGTAACCGGCAAGAGTCCGCGGGGAATGGGGTTCGCGATTAAAGAGGGAATGGTGGCCGCACGGGGCAATGTACGGATGGTGCTTTTTCTTCCGCAGTGCGCAGGCGTACTGAATTCGCGGACAGAAATTGCGGCGGCATTCCGAGGCGGGGCCGATATGGTAATCGGCTCGCGTAATCACCGCAGATTGCGCGAAACGGTGCGCGACGGGTTGCGCCGCACTATGCGAAGCGCGGGAAACCGGCTGTTGTGCGGGCGCGTACTTACGCGTTCGTCGGATGTGCGGTTCGGAATGTTCGCGATGACCGAGGACGTCGCACTGCGCATATTCTCGCTTCCCGATCTTTCCAATGACCGCGATATTCTTGTTGAGCTTATTGCTATTGCGGAAGCGAACAGGCTTCGCATGCACGAGATTGCATTTGAAGATGCGGGGCTGTGTTCGTGCGGAGGCGGCGCGTGGAGTTCTGTAAAAATGTTTATGCGCGCATTCCGCGCGCGGGCCCGCCTCAAGAGGACCCGAACCTATCAGCTTACGAAAGGCATTGGAACGTCCGACGAAGACAAGGTATCATAATGGAGTAATGAAAAAGCTTCTTGTTGCCAATTGGAAAATGAAGCCCACGACGCTCGCTGATGTTGAGTTACTGACGCGTGCAAGCGACGCAGAAGGCGTTGTGCTTGCGCCGCCCTTTCCGTATCTTGATTTCGTAAAAAAGATGGCGCGTCACGCAGAACTTTGCGTGCAAAATGTTTTTTTTGAAAACCCGAAAAACGGCGGGGCATTTACCGGAGAAGTTTCGTGCGCGATGGCGAAAGCAATGGGCGCAACGTATGCGATTATCGGACATTCGGAGCGCAGGCAGTTTCTCAGGGAGAGCGATGCAATGATTGCGCGTAAAGTTGCGGTCGCCCTTGAAGCGGGACTCATACCGATTTTGTGCGTAGGAGAAGGGCATGAGGTGCGGCACAGGGGAGAGGCGCAGGCGGTCGGCTTTGTCGGGATGCAGTTAATGACTGATCTCTCTTTACTTAAAAACGAACCCTCAGAACTTATTGTCGCGTATGAGCCCGTCTGGGCAATCGGTACGGGAAATAACGCAACTCCCGAGCAGGCCTCCGTAATGAGCAACGCGATACGCAAAGCAATTTCAACGAACCACCCTTCTTTGCGCCTCAAAGTTTTATATGGCGGTTCGGTGAATGCGGGAAATATCGCGGGCTTTGCGCGCGAGCGCGATATCGACGGTTTTCTTGTCGGGGGTGCAAGCGCAGATGCGGGAGAGTTCCCGAAACTTATCAGTATTATTCATAATTTATGAACCGATCGCTCAAAAAATTTCTCTACGGACTTTTTTATCTTGCATGTTTTGCGGGTATCGTGTTCCTCTTTGTGCGTCCCATAGTAAGGGTGGCGCCGACGTGTTTTGATTCAATCAAGAATCAGGACGAGACTGGTGTCGATTGCGGGGGGCCTTGTGTTTCGTGCGCCGAGAAAAATCTCCTTCCGCTTCAGGTGCTTCAGCAATATACGCTTCCGCTATCGAGCGGCCAATCGACGCTTCTTTTTGGCGTTGCAAATCCCAACAGCAATTTTCACGCGACAAGCTTTACTTATCACGTAGAGGTCTTTGATAAAAATGGCACGATGACCGAGCAGTTCAGCGGGATTGACTCACTCTATGCGAACGAGCGGAAGTTTTTGCTTGAACCCCGCATAACCGCGCAATTCAGCAATATCGGAAATATTACGGTTACCTTGAGTGATACCGAGTGGCAGTCGACCGAAAATGTGGCGGCGCCCGTGTTATCGCTTTCGGGCATTACGACGGAAGTATTGCCGCAGGGGAGTATTCGAGTGAGCGGCACCGCATCAAACACCAGCGGGAATACTGCCCGCGATGTGCGGCTTCTCGCGGTTGCGTACAGTAAATACGGCTCGAGAATCTTTGCCTCTCAGAACATCCTCACCTCGCTTTTAGGGTTCCAGAGCACCTCGTTTACCATTCCTTTTCCGACCGATGCGATTTTTCAGAATGTTGACGCAACGAAGACAGAGGTGTTTATTAGCAGTAGATGATAAGAACCCATTGTAATAATAATTTCGTCCGCGATATGAGCGATATATCCCTTCGGGTTGCGGCTGTTTTTCCGTCCTGCTTCGTTACACCTCCTCGGCGTAGCCTCTGGCTACAACCTCGTCGACAAGCCTTGCAAGCCGAAAAAACTGCCAGCAACGCAGGCAGAAATTATTATTACAATGGGTTCTAGTTTTAGACACTTTGATTGGTGGATTGTTGCGGGGCTTCTCGTGCTTGCCGCGGCGAGTCTTGTTTCACTTGCGAGTTCTAATATCGCCTTCTTTTGGCGCCAGATAGTCTGGTATGTTGTCGGCTTCTTTATCATCATTATCGGCAGCAGATTTGACTGGCGTTGGCTAGGGAGTCAGGGCTGGTTCCGTTTAGGGCTTTATTGGCTGAGCCTGAGCCTTGTTGTGGTATCAAATTTTTTGCCGGGAACCGTGCGCGGTACGAAGAGCTGGATAAGCATTGCAGGATTTCAGTTTGAGCCCGGTGAGCTCGTGAAACTTGCGCTTATCCTTGTTTTGGCGGACTTTTTTGCGCGAAGGCATATCCACGCGTGGCGCGCAAAGAACATACTCCAGTCTTTTCTCTATGCCGCCATTCCTGCGTTTTTCATCGCGATTCACCCCGACTTCGGCTCGGCGTTTATTGTAATGACAATCTGGTTCGGATTTATGGCATTGAGCGGCGTGCACGTGAAACGATTTCTCCTCGGTGTCGGCGTGGTGGGTATAGCTGCAGTCCTTATGTGGTCATTCTTTCTGAAGCCCTATCAGCGCGAGCGCGTCACGGGCTTTTTGTTTCCTGAGCGCGATCCGCTTGGCGTGAGCTATAACGTGATTCAGGCGAAGATTGCGATAGGGTCCTCCGGCTTTTGGGGGAAGGGGTTCCAGATGGGAACGCAGACGCAGTTTAAGTTTTTGCCCGAATCCCAGACCGACTTCCTTTTTGCCGCCTTTGTAGAGGAGTGGGGCTTCCTTGGGGGCGCAATAGTCCTCTTGACATTCTGCGGGGTAGTGTATAGGATAGTTCTAATTGGACTCAGAGCCCGTGATAATTATTTCAGACTAATAAGTTTGGGAGGGGGTCTGTTTTTTATAGTTCATTTGTTTGTAAACGTAGGGGCGAATTTGGGTCTTTTACCGGTTGCGGGCGTCACATTTCCATTCTTCAGCTACGGCGGCTCAAACATTCTGACGTCTTCAATCATCTTAAGCATAATCCAACACATTAAACTTGAATCCTCAGCTTGAACAAAGAGAAAGAGGTAATTTAAGCACCGGTCTCCTTACTGGATTGGGAGGGGCCTTGTTGTTTATCGTTGTGGTCGCTTATTTTTTCTACAGCCTCCAACCCGCAGACTTGAAGGGCCATCCTTCGGCGGGGGTTGATGGCTCGGAAAAGACCGTGCTTTTTAAAATTGAGAAAGGCGAGGGCGTGAGGGAGATTGGCGACAATTTGGCGGCGAACGAGCTCATTAAGTCGCTCGGCGTCTTTAAATTCTATTCGCTTGTGAGCGGAAGGGCGCAAAAGTTTTTGCCGGGCGTCTATGAACTTTCGACTTCGATGAGTACGCCGGAAATTGTGACAACGCTCACAACGCCCGGAGCGAACGAAACGCAAGTAACGATTCCCGAGGGTTCAACAGTAAAAGATGTGCAGGAGATGCTTTCGGACGCGGGTGTATGGAAAAAGGATGCGCCGTTCGGAGTGCCGACAAAGGAACTGAAAGCCGAATATCCGTTCCTTGCGAATGCGACAAGCTATGAAGGTTTTATCTTTCCAGACACATACCGCATTGCGCTCGATGCGCCGCCCGAAGCAATAGTCCGAATGTTCCTCGATAATTTTCAGATAAAGGCCTGGTCGCTCCTTGAAGGAAAACAGAACTGGTACCAGACGCTTACGCTTGCGTCGCTTCTTGAGAGAGAGGTGCCGGAGTTCTCTGACCGGCAGATGGTCGCGGCGATTCTTTTAAAACGGCAGAGAATACGGATGCCTCTTCAGGTAGACGCAACGGTAAGCTACGCGAAATGCGGAGGACTCCTGAAGGATTGCGAGACCTTAAAGATTACGAAAAACGATACTGCGCTTAGCTCTCCTTATAACACCTATCAGCGGCTCGGATGGCCCCCAACGCCAATCTCGAACCCTGGGCAAGCAGCAATAAAGGCCGCGCTCGCACCCAAAGACAACCCCTATCTCTACTACTTATCGGCAAAGACAGGGGAGACAATGTTCTCAAAGACACTGGAAGAGCACAACACCAAGCGAGCTAAATATCTCTAAACCACACCATGCACCAAAAAACAAAAGTATTCACCAAATATAAGGGTCCC
>JAKAHO010000025.1 GCA_021814835.1 bacterium | reverse complement strand
TCATTTCAAAAAGTATCGGCGCGTTCAACGTCATCCGCCCCGAAGTGGTTATTTCCGTTCCCGCAGGCATCACCTCGACCGAGCATCGCGCGGTTATGAACGCCGCGAAGGAAGCGGGCGCGAAAGAAGTGTATCTTGTGAAGGAACCGCTTTTGGCGTCGCTCGGCGCAGGCATTCCGATTCACTCCGCGGAAGGCAATATGATTGTGAATATCGGCGGAGGAACAACAGAAGTCGCCGTCATCTCGCTCGGCGGCATCGTCACGTGGGCGAGTTTGCGTGTCGCGGGAAACCGTTTTGATAATGCCATCAGCGAATACATTAAAAAGAAGTATGGCCTCGCAATAGGCGAGAATACCGCGGAAAACATCAAAATTACCATCGGTACGGCGATGCAGAACCGCAATAAGATGGAAATGAAGATTCGCGGGCGCGACCTGCATACTGGCCTTCCAAAAGACTTGGTTGTCAACTCCAATGAGGTTGCGGAGGCCTTAAATGGCCACCTTGTGGATATTATGAACTCGGTCCAGTCGGTATTTAACGTGACCCCGCCTGAACTTGCGGCGGATATTATGGAAAAGGGCATCATTCTCTCAGGCGGCAGCTCGCAGCTGCGCGATCTGGAAGAGTTCTTTAAGCGCTCATTGGGTGTTTCTGCCTATGTGGCCGAGGAGTCAATTCTCTGCGTAGCGAAGGGAACGGCTACTATTTTGAGCCATCTCGACGTTTATAAACGCACGCTGTTGAGGCGATAATGTGAAGAAGTTGTCCCGTATTGCTTTTCGTAATGAAATTGTCTTATTTTTCAGTACGGCAAGGCGCGACGACGATGGAATGCCCGGAGGGTATTTCAAGGAGGAGTAACACAGTGGTAATGAAAAATAAACCAATTTCATAGAAATGGTAATATGGGACAACTTCTAGGCCACGAGAAATTGTGGGTCTCTTTCGAAAAGTTGGTACGCGAGAATGCGCTGGGGCACGCATATCTCTTTTTTGGCGACACAGAAATCGGAAAAGCATCGTTTGCGCGGCAACTCGCTACATTTATAGAAAAGGGGAGGGATGAGGAGTCAGGCGAATCCCTTTCTGATGCAGCGGTATTTGCGCCTAACGAGAAGGGGACAATCGGCATTGATGATGTGCGCGCATTAAAGCGCTTCTTGTGGCAGACACCGTTCAATTCTCAAAAGCGCGTAGCGATTGTTGACGGCGCGCACGCACTGACTCCGGAAGCGCAGGGTGCGATGTTGAAAATTGTTGAGGAGCCTCCCGCGCACGCACTGCTTATGTTAATAACATACGACCCGCAGGTTCTCTCGGCACCGCTTCTCTCGCGTCTTTCCAAAATATATTTCGCGCGGATGCCGAAGAAATCGCTCGCGAAGTTTCTCGCAAAAGAAAAAACGCTTACGGAACGCCGCGCAGAAGAAATCGCAGAAAAAAGCTATGGACGCATCGGTCGCGCGTTAAAATTGTTGGGGAAGACTGAAGAGCCTGCGGACGATATTTCAAAAAGTATTGAGGCGCGCATTGTGGCGCTTCGCGAAAGGGGAGTTGTCGAAAACAGCGGAAAGCTTGCGTGGCTTCTTGAGCGCGAAGCGTTAGTTGCGCAATATAATGTGAATTCACCACTCCAAAAGAAGGTGGTTGAATATAAGGGATAGCCCCCATATAATGAGTGAACAATGGCAAGAACCCATATTAATAATATTTTCGCTCACGATATGAACAAAATTACGCAAAATCAAGGAATGACGACGATGGCGTACCCACTGCGGTACGTTGAGGAGGAAGTGACGCAGATGTTGCGTAATTTTGTCATATCCCTTCGGGTTGCGGCAGTTTTTACGCCCTCCTTCGTTACACCTCCTCGGAGTAGTCTCCGACTACACCTTCGTCGGCAAGCCTCGCAGGTCGAAAAAACTGCAAGCAACATGAGCAAAAAATATTATTAATATGGGTTCTCCAGCTGAAGACTTCAAAAAAGGAATCGCGTTCGTGGTATCTGAATGCAAACGCGAGCTTGGCGGTGTGCGGGCAAACAGGCCCTCGCCGTCGCTTATTGAGGATATTAAAGTGAATTATTACGGCGAGACGATGCCGTTAAAGCATGTCGGCTCAATCACGGTTTCTCCTCCCCGTGAACTTTCGGTTCAGCTCTGGGATGCGGGCGCGGTGCAATTGGTTGCAAAAGCAATCGAGGCGTCATCATTAGGACTCACCGCAAACATTGAAGGAAATGTTATCCGCATTTTTTTGCCGTCGCTCAGCGCCGAGCGCCGCGATGAGCTCGTGAAGCACGTGAAAAAGATTGCCGAGCAGTACCGTATTCAGATCCGCCATCACCGCGAGGCGGCGAATAAGGGCATTGAGACGCAGCTTGGCGCCAATGAAATCGGCGAAGACCAGAAGTTCCGTCTGCGCGATGAGGTGCAGAAGATAACGGAGAACGCGAATAAGGACGTTGAGTCAGCCGTGAGCGCGAAAGTGCGGGAGATAGAAGAATAATTATGATAATCTTTATAGTCATTGTAAGCCTTTCCGTGCTCATTCTTGCCCATGAAATGGGGCACTTTGCCGCAGCGAAATTTTTCAATGTAAAAGTAGAGGAGTTTGGCTTTGGTTACCCGCCGAGGCTTTTGAGCAGAAAATTCGGAGAAACAACCTACAGCATAAATCTGCTTCCTTTGGGAGGATTTGTGCATATCAGCGGAGAGGATGAGGAGGCGGAGCACGGCGCGGCAATTGAGAAGGGGGAGACTCATGCCATAGATAAAACGCGCAGTTTTAAGAGTCAGGCGCTCTGGAAGCGCGTTATTATCCTCTCCGCGGGCGTATTTATGAATATTGTGGCGGGTTGGATAGTGTTTTCGGTCGTGTTTATGGCGGGAAGCCCACCTCACCTCATTGTTTCCGAGGTGGTGGCAAATTCTCCCGCAGCTGAAGCGGGCCTGCAGGCAAATGACATTATTGTGAGCGCGCATATTGGCAAATCCATTTTTTCCGAGCCGATAGCGAACGATGAGTTCGTGGCGGCGGTGAAGAAAGTTGCAGGCACGGAAATCTCGCTTGATATTATGCGGGGAGACAAAACTCAGACGTTTAAGGTGCTCTCGCGCGCGCATCCTCCCGTGGGGCAGGGGGCAATGGGAATCGCGTTAGATGAAATCGGCATTGAGAAAGCGCCATTTTTTACGGCAATCGGAAAAGGATTCATTGCATCAATGGATGTGTTCTGGCAGACCGCGAAAGGATTTTATACCGTCATTAAGGGCGTCTTCAGTTCGCCGAGCGGCGCATTGCAGGGAGTCGCGGGACCTGTGGGGATATTCAGCATAGCGACACAGACGGGGAAACTCGGGTTTGTCTATCTCTTCCAGCTTGTGGCGCTCATTTCGTTGAATCTCGCGGCGTTGAACTTCTTCCCGTTTCCGGCGCTCGATGGCGGACGCATTCTTTTCCTCATTATTGAAAAGATTAAAGGTTCGCCGGTCCCGCGCACATTCGAGCAGGTTACGAATGCAATAGGGTTTGCGGCGCTTATGATTCTTATGATTATCGTCACCATTCACGACATCGCAAAAATTCTCCACTAAACTCACTCTATGAAACAATCCCAACTTTTTCTCAAAACGCAAAAAGATTTTCCCAAGGACGAAGTCGCCTACAACGCGAAAGCGCTCACACGTGCGAATTTTATCGATAAGCTGATGGCGGGCGTGCATTCCTATTTGCCGCTCGGCTTCCGCGTCCGCGCAAATGTAGAGCGTATTGTCCGTGAAGAAATGAATGCATTAGGCAGCGCAGAAATGCTGATGCCCGCACTGCATCCGAAGTCGGTTTGGGAGCCTACGGGCCGCTGGGAGGGACTTAAAAAGATTATGTATCGCCTGCAGGACGACACGGGCCACGAATATGGTCTCGGTCCCACGCACGAGGAAATCGTTGCGGATATCGCGCGGCATATTATCTTTTCGTACGAAGACCTTCCTCGTTCGGTGTACCAGATACAGACGAAATTCCGCAATGAGCCCCGCGCGAAGTCGGGGTTGTTGCGCGGAAGAGAGTTCTCAATGAAGGACCTTTACAGCTTCCATACGGACGATGAGTCGCTCAACGAATTTTATGAGCGCGCGAAGGAGGCATATAAGAAAGTATTCAAGCGAATGGGGCTCGTGGCATATGTAACCGAGGCGTCAGGCGGGGATTTTTCGAAACAGTTTTCGCACGAGTTTATGGTGGAGACTTCGGCAGGCGAAGACGAAGTGATGCTCTGCCGTGAATGCGGCTTTGCGCAGAACAGAGAAATAACAACCGCGAAAGCGGGCGATGAATGTCCTTCATGCAAAAAAGGAAAGCTCGTGAGCACGACGTGCGTTGAAGTGGGAAATATTTTCAAGCTCGGCACGAAGTTTTCGGCGCCGATTGCTCTGAAATATAAGGACGCGAAGGGCGAAGAGCATCCTGTAGTGATGGGTTCCTATGGTATCGGTATCGATAGGCTCGTGGGAACCATTGTGGAAGTCTCGCACGACGACAAAGGCATCATCTGGCCCGAGAGCGTAGCTCCGTACAAGGTACACCTCCTCGCAGTGGGCGCAATTACCCCCGATTTGAAAAAAAATGCAGAAGAGCTCTATACTACCCTGGTAGCAAAGGGGATAGAGGTGCTTTTCGATGACAGGGAGGGGGTTTCGGCGGGCGAGAAGTTCAACGATGCGGACCTCATCGGTATCCCCTGGAGAGTGGTTATAAGCGGAAAAACCATCGAAAAAGGCAAGTTTGAACTGAAAGGCAGGAGCGAAAAAGAGGTGAAAATGGTTACGGAAAAGGAACTTCTGGACTTCTTCACGAAGCGATAACCTATATGATATTTAAGAAAATTATCGGCATAGATCTTGGAACTGACACGACGCAGATTTATCTGAACGGTGCGGGTGTTGTGGTAAATGAGCCGACCATTGTGGCGTTCAATAACCGGACCGACCGCGTGGTAGCGACAGGTACGGAGGCAAAGAAAATGCTCTCCCGCACTCCCGCGCACATTACCGCCATCCGCCCTATCAATAACGGCGTTATCGCCGACTTCGATATGGTGAAGGAAATGTTGCAGACGTTTTTGAAGAACGAAAAGATTCCTTGGTCTTGGGTAACGAAGACAGTAGTCAGCGTGCCGACGAACCTCACGGAAGTCGAGAGAAAGTCCGTAGAAGACCTCTTGAAGGAGTCGGGCGCAAACTCGGTGCACCTCATTGAGCAGCCGCTTGCGGCAGCATTCGGCAGCAGGCTTGATATCAACCTTCCTTCCGCATTCCTTATTGTGGACATCGGCGCAGGAACGACCGATATGGCCATCATTTCAATGAACGGCATTGTGGTGTCGAAGCGTTTGAAGATCGCGGGAGATTTATTGAACAACGAAATTATTAAAGGCGTTCGGGAAGAGTTGCGCCTCCACATCGGAGAGCCGACCGCGGAAGAAATTAAAATTGCGGTAGGTTCTGCGATACCGACAGGCGAGAAGCTCGAGCTCGTGGTGCGCGGCCGTGATGTGGGCAACGGCTTGCCGCGCGAAATTGCGGTGCGTGACACGCAGGTGCGTATGTGGCTTGTACGTCCGTTGAAACTCGTAGTGGAAGCCTTGAAAGACCTTATCGAATCCGCACCTCCTGAACTTGTGGGAGATATTTATAAAAACGGAATGTTCTTCTGCGGGGGCGGAAGTCTTTTGCGCGGCATTGGACAGGTCGCAGAAAAGGAGATCGGAGTTAAAGTGCAGATCGTCGAAGATCCATTAACCTGCGTCGCGCGCGGCACGGGACTCATTTGCGAGAACTTCGATGAGCATCAGCATCTCCTGAACAACTTCTCCCGGTTGAAGCTTGAGGGTTAATCGGGTCTCGCTATGAAAACACTGAGAGGCTTACTCGCAACCGCGGTGCTTATCGGGGCTTTTATTCTTTTTTTTCTCTATCGGAATAGCGTCGCGAATGCCTTTTGGGGCGCCCGCGGCGTAGTGGAAGGACTTTGGGGGTCCACATACAATTATCGCGCGTTCAACGATTTAAAACTTGAAAATGAATCGTTGAAGAGCGAGCTTTTGAGAAAAAATACGGATAGTGCCGTAGTTGATAAGTATCTTGAGTCGCGTGTCTATTCGCATTATCCATTTAACGATAAAAACGCGCTTATTATTGATAAGGGCGCACTGGACGGCGTGAAAGTAGGAATGCCCGTGCTTGCGGCGCGCGGAGTATTATTGGGCCGTATTGCGAACGTAAAAGACCGTGTAAGCGAGGTCATCACTATATTTGACCCGGAGTGGAAGTCGAGCGTGGTGGTAGGTGAGCACAGGATTAAAGCGGTCCTGCAGGGCGCCAACAACCCGCGTCTTGAACTTATTCCGAAGGATGCAGTGATTAAGGAGGGGGATTCGGTAACGAACATTTCTCCGGAATATCCGATATTGCTGCGCATAGGCTCAATCGGCGCTGCCCACCTCGATGAGAAAAAGGTGTGGCAGATAGCGGATGTGGAACTCGCGTTCAGCATTGAAGATATTGATTCCGTGCTTCTCGTAACCAACTTCCCGTAAGTAGCATATGAAAACTATTGCGAGTACCGTGTTTGTGGGGTTGCTCGTTGCCGCGGCGTTGTATCTCCAGCTCGGCGGTTTTCTTATTGCGTACGGCATTGTCCCGAATATCCTGCTTATTGCCCTCATTGCGCTCGTGGTGAGAGGGGTGAAGTGGACGCCGCTTATATGCGCATTGCTTGGACTCGCTGTGTACGCATTCTTTTTTGTGCCGTTTTGGATACCGGGGGTTATTGCGTTGATGTGCTGCGCATTGCTTGACCGCGCGCTTCCTTCTCACTTTTCCGGAAATACAACCGCGGACTTTTTAATACTTCTTTTGGGCAGCACACTTCTGATGCACGTCGCAACTGCACTCTTCCGTTTCTCGACGTTCTCCCTGTCGTCATTAATCGGCGATGTGGTATATACTGTCTGTCTTGGTGCGGTGGTCTGGTTTATAACGATACGCTATGGCAAGAAACCCTATTCAGTTTGAAGACATATTAAGCGACAGGAATGTTGAGGAGCGCCTGCGCGAGGTGCCGATTCCGGAGAGTTCATTTTACGGCCTTATAGTCGTTATTTTTTTGGTAGTGGGAATTGCAGTGGCACAGCTTTTTAATCTGAATATCATAAAAAATGCAGCCTATGCCGAGCGTGCGCTCGATAACGTGAGCGATGCGAAAGTAAAAGTAGCGCCACGCGGAATAATTGAAGACCGTTTCGGTAAACCGCTTGTGGAAAATGCGCCGTCATTCAACGTGTTTTTGTATCCGCGCCTTCTACCGAAGGACCCGGATGCGCGCGCGGCGACACTCGCAAAGGTGAGCGCGATTCTCAGCATGGATGAGGCGGAGCTGTGGAAAAAGCTTGAGGAACGCGACTGGAACGTATCGGACAGGATTCTCCTGACCAACGAAATGACGCAGGACCAGCTTGTGGAGCTCACTGCGTCGCAGGGGCTTGGTGTAAGCATTGAAGAGGGCTTTAAACGCGCACAGCCTATGCCATTCGTATATTCGCAGGTTGTGGGGTATACGGGGTTAGTGGGAAGGGATGACCTTTCTGCAGACCCGACGCTTGTAATGGACGATGAAATCGGCCGCGGAGGGCTTGAAGAGTACTACGATGAATACTTACGCGGAACAAACGGCAAGGAAGTGGCATTCAAAAATGCGAAAGGCGAGGTTCGCAGCAATCGCGTGGAGCGCGAACCGAAACCGGGCGATAACGTCCATACATTCATTGATGCGGATTTCCAGAAGTATTTTTATGACAGGTTAAGCGAGCAATTGAAATCGCTCGGCCGCGACACGGGCGTGGGGCTCGCGTTTGATCCTCGCAACGGAG
>JAKAHO010000024.1 GCA_021814835.1 bacterium | reverse complement strand
TTATGTGAGAATGTCCCCTCTGAGGGAATCGAACCCCCATCAAGACCTTAGAAGAGTCCTGCTTTATCCATTAAGCTAAGAGGGGTAAAAATATCTACGTTGATTCTAAATGAAAATAAGAGTAATTTAAAGGTCTAAGTAGCGGAGTGTCGTATACCGGTAGTACGCTTGCTTTGGGAGCAAGTAGACTGGGTTCGACTCCCAGCACTCCGACAAGAATAAAAAGAGCCGAAAGGGGCTCTTTTTTGTTATAGGAACAGCGTTATGTGGTATTTGACTTTTTTAGTGCAATATAGTATAAAATATACAGTATTGCGAAGTGGGTAGTACATTCACAACCGTTACGTAAGGGAAGGCAAAATGAACGAAAACGTGGCCCTGAAGGCGAACGACCTGGTGCGCATCCACACGGCCATCAGGCTGAAGATCGAGGAGGAGATCGCGGCCAAGACCGAGACCCGCGACCGAAAGCTCGACGAGCTGCAGAACCTGGAGCGTCCGAAGTCCGACGACCGCTCCCAGCAGCTCGACGCGCGCGAGGTGTTGAGCCGCGAGATCACGCGCCTCAACCTGAAGCTCCTGGCGCTCCGCGAGACCGTGGACCGCATCAAGATCGGCACCTACGGCATCTGCCGCCACTGCGAGGAGAGCATCCCCGTGAACCGGCTGCAGGCCATGCCCGAGGCGACGGCCTGCGTCAACTGCGCCGACGAGAGGGGGACGCTCCACCTCGTGCACGTGTAGCGCGAGCGCAACACGCACCTTAGTAAACAGTACCCCTGCCGGATGGCAGGGGTTTTTCTTTCTAAAAATTGCAGCGAATTGTTTAGAGCGAGGTATCGAATGTTCTCATACGCGTCTGGAAGTCGGCGTTCAACGCATTAATCTTCTTCGCGCCTTCATTCACCACTGTGAGCGCCGCAGCCGCATCGTTCTTATGCGCGGGGGTCCTTGTCTCAATGGCGAGTGAAAGTTTATCAAAAAAATCATTCAGGTTTTGCGTGTATACGATGAACTCGGACACAAGCGAGAGATCCGTAGCAACAGCCTCATACGCCACCGACTGCCGCGAGGGCGAGCCAAGCGACGTGAGCGAGTTTGCGAGGTCCTTGAGGTGCGAGGAAAGCTCTCCCGCATTCTTATATGCCTCCGCATTTGCAGCGCGGGCGTCTTCAATAAGAGCCTCGGCGCTCAATGTGTCGCCGGAAAGGTCCGCCGCATTCGCCGCCGCCACCTTCTCACCTATCTGCGTCGTAAGGTCAACAATGTGCTGGCTTACGCCGGAAGCGTTTTTACGCGCGATAAGAAATGACTGTGGCAACGCGGGACGGTTCGTTGCGGCATAGACGATAAGACCGCCGATGGCGAGTACGAGCACTACCGCCGTAATAATGATTTTTGTGCGTTTATCCTTCGGGAGATACATATATATGTATGGAGCTCATCATATCGGAAGTGTTGTATTTATTCAAATGAAGCAGTCTTGCGGGGACACTGATAGTTTTGTATGCTAAAGTTCGTTATAAAGCGGGTATCGTATAGTGGTAATACCCCAGTTTTCCAAACTGGCGCCAGGGGTTCGATTCCCCTTACCCGCTCAAACAATCGCATTTATGCGATTTTTTATTAGGGGAATCGAACGCCGGAGCGATATGCATTCAGCAGAATGCATGAGCGAGGCGGTGCCCAACCCGAGGAGCACTGACGAGCGCGACGAGAGGTGCGGGAGATTCCCCTTACCCGCTCATAAGTGAAACAAAATGCGGTTGTTGAACTCGCCGTACAAATGCTTAGTGTTAATTTTCTTAATCCTTCACTTCTAAATCCTTCTCTTTTCGTATCCCATATCTATCGCGTTCATCGACTGTAAGAATGTTTCCATTTTGATCGACGCGCGCGTGATACCATTTATATTTACAGTAAATTGTCGCCGTTTTAGGAAATGTGCCGACATATCTTTGAAAATCTTCATATTCTCCCTCTTCATTTTTTAACATCGCGCCCTCGTGAGAATAAGTACCCTGAATAACGCTTCTACGCATAACTTCTTTTAAATTATCGCCCTCTCTCACGGGCTCATCTGTAATTTTTTCGAGCGGAGAAATAATAACTCCTTGAGGATACTCTCTAGAAACGGGGACTACAAATAAATTATAAATACCTCGCGGAGTTAATAGAACTCCATCGACACAAGCAATGCCAGATTTAGGAATATCGTCGATATCATCCTGTTGCTCAAAACTTTTACCCACACCCTTAATATGGTGAAATTCCTTGCCCTCCGGGGTTGGTCCGATAAATTCAATCTCACGGCCTGATTCCCCTGCTTTTTCTACACTAGCAGAAGCTCTTAAACGAAGTTGGACTAACTGCGGCTCTTTCATACCGAAAACACTAAAACGCCTGCTAGAATTTTCTGAATTTGGTCTTTTCGATGCCATAAAATCCATCCATTCTTGATCCTTTAAATTGGTAGAAGTAATACTTGGATCATAACCTGCATAATGTACTGCAAGCTCATGAACATCCTCATAAGTTTTGTCCTCAAGTCCTTCTTTCGAAGCATAATCCGAGGGCTCAGAGGCCCAATAGAGAAACGGTACCCCGCTAGACAACTCTAGTCCATATTTTTTGTACAGATTTGCAAGTTGTGAATATGGAATATGCTCACGCGCTCCCTTTACGGCATCAAAGCCACAAAATGCACAACCCATTGAGCAACCATAGGTTAATTGAATTGCTTTAGTATTATTAAATATCAATTTTAATTCATCTTCAGAAAATCTTTTCTCCAATTCAAGAGGCAGAGATTCACTTTCCGATGGGTAAATTTCTCTTTTCTTTTCAATAATGCTCTCTAAAAGTTTTTGCTGATCTTTTTCGAGCCATTTTTCCCAATAGCTCAATTGGGCAAGAAGAGAGGCGTCACCCACTGCTCCCTCCAAGAACTCTTCTAATCTCCCTTGCTCTTCTACAGAAACGAGATAATCTGCCGTCTCCCCAGGAGAGAGTCTCAGGATATTTTCAGTAGACAAAAAATCTTTCGTATTTTCTTGTTCTTGAGTATGTAATTTTTGCCCCGATTCAAAATTAGGCCTTTCCATCATAATGTTTGCTTATTTTTTCTATCTTTTTTTGATAATTATTAATACCTCTTAATTCATCAGCTAAAGATTTCCTAAACTGAACAAGTTCCCTAATTCTTTTTATTTGCGCTTTAGAATCTTTTTTAATCTTTAGATTTTTCATATTCGGCAGTTACTATTGTTAAATTATACTCTAAAATATGCGGATGATGGAGCGAAAGGTGCCCACCAATGTAAATATACTCACTACAAACAAAAGCCCATTTATGGGCTTTTGTATTACCCACAGGTAAGGAAAATCGAGAAGCAACAAGGCTAATATTGTTTGCACAATACGACGACCGAGCGGGAGCGAGGAAGTACTGAGGCGAGCACGCCGAATGTACACCTTCTCATTATTCTGCTAATATAGTCATCTAATAGAGCAGGTGTTACAGGGCGTTACACGTAACGCCATTTTATGCGAAACAAAAGACCAACTTTATCGTTGTAATCTATGAAAGACGAAGAACAATCGCTCATTCAAAAGGCAAAAAGCGGCAATAGTGCGGCCTTCGGGACGCTCTACGACCGCTACCTGCCCTCCATCTACAGGTTCGTCTTTATTAAGGTGGGGAGAAAACAAGACGCCGAAGACATTGCCCAGCAGGTCTTCGCAAGCGCGTGGCAAAATATTAATAGCTTCGAATTCAAGGGTTTCCCCTTTTCGAGCTGGATATACCGCATCGCCTCAAACGCCGTCATCGACTACTACCGTACTTATAAAGGAGATGTAAGCGTCGATGCGATTTCGGAAGAACATTTTTCCGAAGATTCCGGAAACGAATCGCGCGTGGACCGCGCAATCAATATGACGACGGTACGCGTCGCGCTCACTCGACTCGAACCCGACCAGCAAAGCGTGCTCCTTATGAAGTTCGTAGAAGATCTGAGTAATAAGGAAATCGCGGACGCGCTGGGGAAAACAGAAGGAGCAGTACGGGTCATACAGCACAGAGCATTGAAGCAATTAAAAACGCACATCGATGGAACACATTAAATCACAACTGAAACAACTAAAAGCGATTACGCCCGACCGCGAGTTTGCGGCGCGCGCAAAACTTCAGATTCTTGGCGGAGAGCGCCCGGCGGTTGTTGCATTGCCTCATTTCTCGATGTCCCGCTCCTCATGGGCATGGATTGGCGCCGGACTCTCAACCGCGCTCATCGCGGTCGTAATGATGATTCCCCTCGCTTTCCCCGAACAAACATACGCATCGCTCGATGTTGGAAACATTGCGAATGAATACGGCAATCTTCCCATCAACATTCAATTGAAGGAAATTTCATACGAACAGAACGTAAACCGGACAATCGCAACCGCACTCACCGAAGTAAGCGACACGAAAGCGACGCATTTGAATGCTGAAATATTGAAAACGGAACAGGCACAAACTGCACTTCCGGAATCAAGCACCACCGACGTCGACGCAATGTTGCAACAAATAATGAACTAATACGAAATCCCGTTTGAGTTTTACAAACCTCTCTATAACGGGAATTATAGAAAAACAAAAGTGATTATAAAAAGAAACAAACAATATAATAAAAACTCTTACGGGATGAAACGATACGCATCTATTACTCTTCTCATGGTGCTCGCTATGAGCGCCTCCTCTGTAACCCGGGCGCACGCGCAGTCGCAGGGCGTACAAAAAGCATTCGAGAGCGTGAAAGAATCGCTCGATAATTTGGTAACCGCAAAAGACGACCGTCAGCCGATGGAGCTCTCGCTCCGCATTGAAACATTGCGGAAGGTATTCGATCTCTCACTTGCGGAAGCGAAAGACACACGGGTAAAACTCCTTGAGCTTGAAGGCTTAAAGGGAAATGAGGAGATTTGGCGGGATATTTCAGCGGATTCAATGAAGGACGCGATGGATTATTTCCAGTCGCAGGAGCAATACATTGATGACAACGAGAAAACGCTTGCCGTTGACGACGTAAAGAATATCGCAAAAGACTTTAAGGACTGGCGCGATAAAAACTACCTGCCCGTGTTCTCCGCGGTCCGTGACTACTTCCTCGTAAACCAACAGGACAAAACCATCGAAACCGCGCGTAAACGCTGGCAAAAGATTGATGCGGATGTCCAAAAACTCGAAAGGGCAAAAATAAAAGGCATTAAGGACGCGCGTACAATGCTCGTTTCGGCGGATAAGCTTATTGGCGAGAGTTCGGCATTTAATAAAGAAGCGCGTACGCTCTTCTTCTCTATGTTTATTGATTCACTTACAAAAACAACAAGTACCGCAGCAACATCAACGGATGAGAGCGCAACATCAACAATAACCGAGCTTATCCTTTCTCCAACCTCGACCGACTCACTTGTGACGAGCACGGAGACAGTGGCATCAAGCACCGGCGAAAAGGCGACCAGCACGGCGCCGATAGCATTATCAATACGGGACACCGTGAAGCAATCTCTTTCGAAAGTAAGAGATGCTTATAATGTCTATATTGATATGAGTGCGCTTGTGAGGAAGCTGCTCAAATAATAAAAACCGCCCCTTTCGGGGCGGTTTTTATGTTCTTTCTTTATTATTCCCCCTACGGGGGATGTCCCGTAGGGACACGAGTCGCTAAGAGATCTCTTAAAAACTTGAGGTTCTTACATTACCGCCTCCTTCAAAAGCTTTCCTGCGCGGAATTTCGGCTTTGTTGAAGCTTTAATCTGGATTTTCTCGCCAGTCTTCGGGTTCACACCCATGCGAGCTGCGCGCTTTGCAACTTTAAAGGTTCCAAATCCGGTGATTGCTACTTCCTCGCCGCGGCCAAGCGTCTTCACAATCGTATCGAACAATGCTTCCACCGCTGCCTGCGCCTGCTTCTTCGTTTCAATTCCCGCTGCGCTCATTACCGCTTCTACAAGTCCATCTTTCTTCATAAAATTTTCTTAATAATTATTGTTAGTTGTCGCTCGACCTTTTGATTGCTTCATTATAGCAAAGTACCTTGATTATTCCACACTTTTTTCAATCAGCAACCAATTCCACAATAAATTGCCATAAACGGCAAATTGTTGCACTTTAACGCGCGTACTCTATCGCCCGCACCTCACGGATAACGGTGACTTTTATCTCGCCAGGGAAGCCGACATCCTGTTTTATCTTCGCGGCAATCTGTTTTGCTATCTGAAATGCGCCGAAGTCGTCGATTTTCTCGGGAACCACGAACACGCGCACCTCCCTGCCTGCAGAAACCGCGTAGGACTGCTTCACGCCCTCAAATGAATTGACCACCTTCTCGATTTCCTCAAGGCGCTTAACGTACTTCTCAAGCGTATCGCGCCGCGCGCCGGGCCTGCCCGCCGAAATCGCGTCAGCGGCCGCTACTACGTACGACTCGGGAGAAGAAAACGGGAACTCTTCGTGGTGCGACTCCATCGCCTTAATGACCGCATCGTCCACATTGTACTTCTTGAGGAGCTTCCTGCCGATTTCTACGTGCGTACCCTCGACTTCTTGGTCGATTGCCTTACCGATGTCGTGGAGCAACGCTGCTTTCTTGACCACCATCACGTTCAAATGGAGCTCAGTCGCTATCATAGACGCGATGTGCGCCATCTCAATGGAGTGCTGGAGCACATTCTGTCCGTAACTCGTGCGGAAGTTCAGCCTGCCGATAACCGGAATGATTTCTTTCGGAATATCGAGCACACCGACTTCATACGCCGCCTCCTCGCCGATTTTCCTCATACGCTCATCAAGTTCGCGCCTCGCCTCCTCCACCTTCTCCTCAATCTTTGCGGGCTGGATGCGACCGTCCTTTAAAAGCTTCTCAAACGAAAGGCGCGCTAATTCGCGGCGCAACGGGTCAAATGAAGAAATAATAAGATTGTCCGGCGATTCATCAATGATGACCTCAACGCCCGTGAGGCGTTCGAATGCGCGGATATTGCGGCCCTCGCGTCCGATAATCTTTCCTTTTATCTCTTCGTTCGGAAGCGGGACAAGACTTGTCGTCACATCATTCAACACCTCGCGCGAGTAGCGCTGCATTGCCGTTGAAATAACGTCCGCCGCTTTTGCCTCAATCGTCTCGAGCTTCTCATGCTCAAGCTTTGCCAAGAGTGTTGCAAGCTCGCTGCGGTGCGTCTCCTCAAACCCTTTCATTACTGACGCCCTCGCCTCCTCGCGGGTCAGCTGTGCCACGCGCTCAAGCTCCTTCATCATCTTTTCATGCGCGCCCCTCACTTCCGTCTCAAGCGTCTTTACGCGCGTAGTTTCTTCCCTGCAAGCGCGCTCGGTCGCCTCAAGGTTCTTTCTGTCTACATCGAGCGAATCCTCTTTCTTTATGAGACGCTCTTCAATACGCCGTAATTCCTGCTTACGGTCGCGCTCTTCCTTCTGCGCCTCGGTTATGATGGCCGCAGCCCTTTCTTTTGCTTCAATAAGTACTTCCTTCGCTTCAGATTTTACCTTCTCGAGTTCCGCCTGAGCTGTCTTTTCCAGAGATTTCTTTGAACGCTCCGAAACGAACATGCGAAGCGCGAAGCCTCCTCCCAATGCCAAAACTACAGAAACCCCCACTATCAAGGGCGTAGTGTCCATAACTATATATAAATGTTTGTAATTGAACCTGTCTCATCGACTTTTTTAGGTTTATTTAAGTATAGAACCCCTATTGAAGGAGTGTCAAAAGATGCGGGGCGTGAAAACTTCGCGTATAATAAATAAAACGGTATGAAGCAGACTATTATTCTTGCGATATTGGATGGCTGGGGCGTCGGCTCCGTCGATGAATCAAATCCGATTTACATGGCGCACCCGAAGACGCTCAATATGATTGAGCGGAATTATCCGGCGGGCGCCCTGCAGGCCTCAGGCATCGCAATGGGACTTCCGTGGGAAGAAGAGGGCAACAGCGAAGTCGGCCACCTCACCATCGGCACGGGGCGCGTCATCTACCAGCACTTCCCAAAAATTACGCTCTCGATTGAATCGGGTGAGTTTTTTTCAAATACGGCGCTCACGGGCGCATTCGCACACGCGCGTGAAACGGGCGGCGCGGTACATCTTGTGGGACTGCTCACAAAGGGCAACGTACACGCCTCCCTTCCGCACCTTGGCGCGCTCATTGATATGGCATCGCGTGAAAAATGCACCGCGCTGTATTTGCATCTTATTACCGATGGACGCGACAGCCCTCCCGAATCCGCGGGCGACTTATTGCAGATAGTCCGCGCGAAAATTGCAGCATTCACGATGGGAGAAATTGTGAGTGTCGTGGGGCGCTACTACGCGATGAACCGCGACGAACACTGGGACCGCACGCAAAAAGCATATGACCTTTGGACACGCGAAGAAGTGCCGCTGCAAAAATTCGAGGACGTGGCGAAGCGCACGTATACAAAAGGCTTCAATGACGAATTCATCGACCCCGCAGCACTCACCGCTCCGCACCCCATCCGCGCAAACGACTCGGTAATTTTCTTTAATTACCGCGAAGACAGCATGCGTCAGATTGCCGGTGCATTCTTAAATCCCGCGTTCGACAAATTCCCAGTGAAGCCACTCGCAAATCTCTACGTTGCAACGATGACGCAGTACTTCGATGAGTCGCTCCCTACGCACATTGTCTTCCCCAACGAAGCAATTGAGGCAACGCTCGGAAAGGTGGTGTCAGATTACGGAATGCGCCAGCTCCATATCGCGGAAACGCAAAAATATGCGCACGTCACCTATTTTTTCAACGGCCTTCACAATGAACCCTACCCCGAGGAGTACCGCGTGCTCATCCCCTCACTTGATACGCCCCACCCCGAAACAAAACCCGCAATGATGGCGTCGGCCATTACGGACCGTGCGGTTTCCGCGCTGCAGGAAGGCGCCTTTGACCTCATCGTAATGAACTACGCAAACGGCGACATTGTGGCGCACACAGGCAATTACAATGCGA
>JAKAHO010000023.1 GCA_021814835.1 bacterium | reverse complement strand
AATGAGCCGGAGAGAGGAGTCGAACCTCCAACCTTCGCTTTACAAAAGCGTTGCTCTGCCATTGAGCTACTCCGGCTTAGGACACGAATAAATGTAGCACGCGTCCGCTAATCTTCGCAATTGTTTATGCGGCGGTGCGCTCTTTCTTCATTTCGTTCAGCTTTGCCTCGTGCGATTTCGATTCAATTTCGCGCCAATCCGCATCTTCGGGCAGGCCCGCCTCACCCGCTCTTTTCTTTCTGAATGCGTCCGCAATTTCTTCGTGCGAAGCGGATCGAGGCAACCCAAGTTGAGCCGCCATCATTTTTCGGTCTGCTTCCTCGATATCATCAAACGTTCTTATTTCCTCCTGAGTTTCTTGCGTCTCCGGAGTTTCGTTTTCGGGTTTAAAACTTTCGAATTTCATATCTTTATTTTAGCGTATTTGCGTCTTATTTTCTGTTTTTTATGAGTGAATAAATCGAAATGCCTCCCCACACAAATTCGAGCGCGAGCGCGGGCCATGCCTGCTGGTAATATACGTTCACGCCGAGCGCGGCAGCACCCACGAGATTCATTACCTGGTATGAGACGCTTGCGCTGTCTACCTTTTTCGAAGAAATGAGCAGGTACGCAAGAAAGATGAGCGTTGTTCCAATCCAGCCGAGCATCGGCGACAATGTTTCCATATATTTAGTATACCAACTGCGCTGTTCATAGGTTACTATTGCACAAAAACGGCAGTTTCTATAAAGTAAACTCAAGCGCAGGTGACAGAGCGGTCAATTGTACTAGACTGTAAATCTAGCGCCTTAACGGCTACGAAGGTTCGAATCCTTCCCTGCGCACAGAATCAAAAACTTCCCTTTCGGGAAGTTTTTGTTTGTATTCAATATTATTCCGACTTCTCTTCTTCTTTCTGTCCTTCTTTCGGGAGCGAGAAACCTTTCTGCCGCTCTGATTCCTTCTTGAAACGTCCGAGCTTATCCGAGATGACGTTGTCGAGCATCAAGATGATAACCCTTATCCTTCGCAATGCTTTTTCAAACAATGAGAGGAGCCAATCATCCACTTTCTCCAAGTACCCCACGAGCCAGTGAAACAGGGACTGTTCGCGCGCCTTCGCAATGTCCACATCGCTTACGCGAGGCACGACACGGCCGAAGAGGTACACGATGAACCCCAAGCTGACCACCATGGTTATTTGAAGGAGAAATGTGAGCATATCACGTTACGAGTTTATATCTCGTATCTGCAGAAACGTTCTACCTGAATCTTCTCGCCAACTTTAGCAGTGACGCTCTTAACGAGGTCAGACACCGGCATTGATTCATTCTTTACGAACGGCTGCGCAAGAAGCGCTTCAACGGTTTCCGGATTCATTGCGACGATGTGCATTGCAATATCGTGCGCCAATTCCTGGAACGGTTCCGAGCGGAGCACGAAATCGGTTTCCGCGTGAATCTGGAGCAACACGCCTACGCGGTTGTTGTGCACGTACGCCTTCAACATTCCCGCAGATGCGTTGCGGCCGGACTTCTTCTCCGCCTTTATGAGACCGCGCTCATTGATGAACTCAATAGCTTTATCGAAGTTTCCCTTTGCGTCATCGAGCGCCTTTTTGCACTCCATTACTCCTGCCCCCGTTACTTCGCGCAACTTTACGATGTCATTATTGGCCATGAATTATTTACTTGTTTTTAAATTTACTTTACGCCTGCCTTTCTTCCTGCAACGATGCCCTCCGTGATTTTCTGCATTACCCATGCGATGCTCTGCTTTGCGTGGTCGTTCGCGAAAATCGGCTTCGTGACGGTGCGCGGGTCATCATTCGTATCGAGGATGGCCACCACCGGAATGTTCAATTTGATCGCTTCCTTCACTGCCGTTTCGTTTGCTTGAGGATCAACTACGAAAAGGATTGCGGGGAGTTTCGTCATACGGAGCAATCCGTCGAACGAGATGGAGAGTTTGGTGATTTCCTCGCCGAACTTCATCTGTTCTTTCTTCGTATACTTTTCGAGTTCACCTTTCTCTTTCTTCGTTTTGAGGTCTACGTAATAACGCATCCTCTCAGAAATTACTTTGAAATTGGTGAGCGTACCGCCGAGCCAGCGCGTCGTAACATACGGGAAGTTAAACTGCTTCGCGAATGCCAAAACTGCTTCGTGCGCGGGCGCTGTTGAAGCTGCGCAAAGCACAAGGTCATCAGGACCGATGCGCTCGCCGATGAATTTTACCGCTTCATCGATGCTTTCCAACGTCGTTTCCGGATCGATAAAATCGATATCGTTCCTTGTCATCGCGACGTAAGGTTTCATTTTCGGATGCGTTTTAGAACGCTTGTGCCCAACCGCAACACCCGTCGTAACGAGCTCCGAGACTATTTCGTTGGTTATTTCTTTTTCTTTGCTCATAATTTCAGTACGCGTTCTACTATATACTAAACCTGCAGGTATTGTAAACCCCTCCTATGCTAAAGCTTCGGAGGGTGCCGCCTTACTTCACGATTGAGTAAAACCTACTCTTTTCTCCACGAATCTTTGATAGTCATGTAATATGCGAGCAACGCATCAAAATCCTTGTGTTTCTTCCACTCGTCCGTAAGCATTGCGCGCAATTTCTTATGCTCTTTATAACCATAATCGGGGCGAGATAACATGCCGCTCATTTCCTCGTTCAGCAAAAACGTTGTCGCCTCCTGAAAATCCCCGAATTCTTTCGAACTCAATTTCATTTCGTTGAGGCACAACGAGGCATACTTCCTCCGAAATTCCATATGCAATATTTCATGCGCCGCAATCATATCGCCGCATGTATCGTCGGTTCTTACCATGAACCATCTCTTTTCGGTGTGAAAAGGACAACTCCCCGCACTTGTAAGATATCCCGTGTAGAGCACGTCGTCAGCAATAGTCGTTTTGAGGACACGCGCTACAATTTTGAAATAACTTTCGTTGATAGTGGCCCACTTTTCCGAAAAGAGCTTGATTCTCTCGTCCAAAAGCTGTTTTTTCTTTTGATATTCGACTTCCAAATGGCGAGAAATGATTTCTTTCTTTTTCTCCTCATCGGTCATACTTCTCACCTCTCCAACAAATTCGCGCGAAAGCTCGCCGAGCCACCACTCAGACGGGTCATTAGCATCGTATTGCGAATGTTCAGTAATGACACGCAATACATTCCATGCGTCTTTCGACATGCTGTATACAAAATGTACATTAGGCATCATATGCATCATATTTGATGCACTGCCTTTTTGCAATAAAAGCCCCCCAACAATGACGTTGGGGGGGGTGGTTCACTTGTCGTCGCAGCTGCCTCCGTAGCAGTCGCAGCCCGGCTGCGCGTTGTCGCAGCTGTCGCAGTTGTCTTCGCAGTCGCTTTCGCAGCTGCTGGCGACCATCGCCACATCGCTGTTCTCCGGCTTCTCCACGATGGAGAGGACCTGGGGATCCATAGGATCGACTCCTTTGTGATGGGTGGTACGACTAGGAAACTGCACGAACTACGCCTCTACGCACCAAGCCAAGCAGGAACTTGCGCATGTTGTCCGGCTTGGAAGAAAAGCGGGTCGCTGCCGAATCAACCGTAAAAATACTCTCCTGCAAGAGACCTTGAAGAATCCGCAACCCATCCTCATTGATGAGTGCAGACCCTGCAGGCGTGATAACGGTAGCTCCGAAGTTCTCCTTTCGTATCTTGAGGGGCTTGTTGAGGTGGAACTTCTCTTGCGCAGGCGGCGCGTGTTCATGCTTAGGTCCGATTGAGTACAAAACATCCTCGGGCCCCGACATGAACGGGTCCTTTCCACGAATATCGCCGCGGTGTTTCGCTTCCATCCTGCACCCGCCAGTGCATCGCTCTAGGAACTTACAAGCATTGCACTCATCGGGAACGTACCGACCGTCTCGCCAATCGTCCATTCGCGCCCAAACATCATTGAATGGCTCGCGAAAGACATTGCCATAGACCATGTCGGCATGGGAACACGGCCGCACATCACCGGTCGGGCTGATAGTGCAAGTGGTGACACCTGCACTACAGCTTCTGCGCGCAAACGACTCGAACTTCGCAGTATCTCCGATGAGGCACAGTGGATAGCATTCCTGAATGTCCACTGCCATCCCAAGGCTGGTCCTAATCTGAATCAGTTCTTCCAGGCTTGCCCGAAGCTCGTCTCTCGACAGCAGATACTGGTCGAAGTTACGAGCATTCAGAGACGGAGATGCCTTTGTTGCGCAGAAGGACGAAACGCCGATTCCCTTCAGAAACTCAGCCGTTTCGCGGAGATACCGCCAATTCAGCTTGGTGAGAACCATGTTCGAACTGATTCGAAACCCATGACTCTTCGCAAGCTTGATTCCCTTGATGGTATCTTCCCACGCGCCCACACGACCCGCAATCGAGTCATGAACGTCTTCCTGACTGCAAAGGACGGATACGAGGAAGCCCTTCAGTCCGCTCGCCTTGAGTGCGGTGGCAATCTCATCGGTAAGCAACGTAAGGTTCGAATTCAACCCCACGTTCATACCTGCGCTCATCAACTTCTTGATGGCAGTGGGTAGAATCCTCCAGCGAAGCAAGGGTTCCCCACCAGTCAGAGTGACCGAGGCTGCCTTCATCTCGACGATCATCTCGACGATCGAGTTGAGCTTCACTTCGTCAAGACTCGATGCGCGCTGCTTTTCGGACTCATCACGCCAGTGATTGTAGCAATGCATGCAATTGAGATTGCACGCCTCAGTGATTTCAACCTGGACGGACACGGGACCGCTCAACGTGCGATATTTCATGACCAATCTCCTATTTGAGGGTTGGGAAAGTTCTGTAAATATTTTACGTAAACCTAGACAAAGCGTCAAGTATTCGTAACTCAATAATTATGCCGAATCCCCCTTCATCTTTCTCCACTCCTCAATGAGCTTATGGTTGCCCGACATAAGGACTTCGGGCACTTTTAGCCCCTTTACCCTGCCTTTTTTGGTTTTTGCCTTAAATGCCGCGGGCTTTGTATAGACGGGGTAGGAACCCTTTACCTCTTCGAGCGATTCGGTCTTGCCGAGTACGCCCTTAAGCTGGCGGGATACCGCGTCGATTACGATAAGCGCGGGTAATTCGCCGCCCGAGAGCACAAAATCACCGATAGAGAGCTCCTCGTCGGCTAGTTCTTCTGCGACGCGCTCGTCCACGCCCTCATACCGCCCGCAGATAAAGATGAGATTGTCGTACTTCGCGAGCCTGCGCGCATCTCCATTATCGAACACCTTCCCGCGAGTAGAAAAAAGAATCGTACGCGTTTTTTTACCCTTCACTTTCTTTTTTGTCGCCTCAACCGCGCGCCAGATGGGTTCGGGCTTCAGAACCATTCCCGGGCCTCCACCGAAGGGAGAATCATCCGTCTTTTTGTGCGGACCCACGGCAAAATCTCTCAACTGGATGAGGTTTACCTTGATAAGCTTCTTTTCCTGCGCACGGCCGATAATCGACGCATCGAGATACGACGCGAGCGATTCGGGAAAAAGCGAGATGACGTTAAACTGTTTTGCCATTGTTTTAATTAAAGCATAGATCCCAACAGAAAACCGCCTTTCGGGGCGGTTCTCTTTTAGTTTTGCAATTAACCCTGCACCTCCGGGCTTTCGGCGCGCGGTGCGCGTGTAGAACCTTCCGGCTCTTCGATTTTCAAATTCACCCGCGCATTACTCTTTACCCCTACGATACGCAAGAGCGTACGGATTGCCTTCGCGGTCGTGCCCTGACGGCCTACCACCTGGCCCATATCCTCAGCTTTGACGTGGAGCGTAAGCAACACTCCCATCTCATCAACCTTGCGGTCGATTTTGACGTCATCGGGATGATCAACGATACCCTTCACCAAGTGCTCAAGAAATTCCTGGTCGGTTGCACTCATCGTTTTCGTTATCGTTCGTTTCGGTTTATTGCGACCTTTTAAGTTTCAAACTGACTGCGAAATACTAAATTTATGCCTTTACCTCCTTCTTCGGCTTTACGTGCAAAGGAATCTTCACTTCCTTAATGACGCCCTGGCGTACAAGCAAGTTGTGGACGCTGTCGGTCGGCTGTGCGCCTTTCTTCATCCACGCAAGTGCCGCCTCGCCGTCGATTTTTACTTCATTCGTGTGCGGATTAAACCAGCCGAGGTCCTCGTTTGATTTACCCTGCATCTTTGAACGGCGCTCTTTCACTACGATGCGGAAGCTCGCCTGGTTTTTCTTACCTATTCTCTTAAGCTTTATTGCCAACATATTTGTGTATAGATTATACATATTGGCCGTTAATGTCAATTCGTAAGCACAACCGATTCCCGATTCATAAAAAATGACCCTGACAGGATTTCCTGTCAGAGTCTTAGATAATGCGATGCGACTAGTTGCGCATCCGGAAGTAGATGTTCAACACATCTCCCTCGATTTCCGTGCGCGTCACATCAACCTTCCCCCGCTTACCGGCGAGCCATTCGTTTGCCGACACTTCAGGCTCCGGCGGATTCCCGCCCTCCCCATCGATAATGCGGAAGGTCTTCTTCTGCTCAGCTTTCATTTATATTTTCTCCTTGCGACGAATGAACTTGCTCTATTAAAGCAAGCGCACTCAGGTACTGTCAACGGTTTTCAGAAAAGAACTGACCCCCGGCAGATGTTTTTGCCGGGGGTCTCGATGACTTTTGCGTGTGGTCCGTGCTCCTCTTAGGACGAGTGGCCTATTGTTGTCTCTCCTCGAGTAGAGAAGATACGACGTGGGTAGTTGGCAGCGCGCCGCGAGACTTCTTATGTTGGCGCGCTCGGCGTGTGGAGGGTTGTGTTGGGCCCGCATACGCGGGCTAACGTTTTCGCTTCATCGCCGTTCCTTTTCTCGGTCAGGAGCTTCGCACAGGCACTGGCCTCTTGCTTCCTTGCAACGTGCAGACTTCACTAAAGCACGAACCACTCAGTTCGTCAATAGCGCCTACTGCGCCAAGGACTCAAGCTTCAGCGAGAGAGTCTTTGAGACACCATCATCGCCCATCGTCACGCCGTAGAGAATGTCCGCTGCCTCCATTGTTGAGCGGTTGTGGGTAACAATAATAAACTGCGTCTTTTGCGAAAATGCTTTCACGAGGTCAGAGAACCTGCGCGCGTTTTCTTCATCAAGCGGGGCATCGATTTCATCGAGTACGAGGAAGGGCGGAGGCGAAACAGAAATGAGCGCAAAAAGCGCTGCGAGCGACACTAAGCTCTTCTCGCCACCCGAGAGCATTTCCAAACTACCGATTTTCTTTCTCGGAATTGAGATTTCGATTTCCACGCCTGCGGAAAGTTCCGAGGGCTTTTCTTCTTTCATTTCTTCCACCACCTGCTTCTCGCCATTGCCTCCCTCTTCATTCGCCACGATGTCCGCCACGCGGACTTCGGGAAGCTTCAGCTTCATCTTTGCGTGGCCTCCGCCGAACATAAGTTTGAAAAAGTTGTCGAACTCCCCGTTGATTGCCTGAAACGCGCTCTTAAAGTCCTCGTGAATCTTCTTGTCGAGCTCCTTAATAAGCACGCGCAAGTCGGTGATGGCTTTTTTCAAGTCTTCCAAATCTTTCGAGAGCGTTGAGAAACGCGTTTCCGTTTCGTCGGCTTCCTTCACCACGTTCAAATCAATCTCGCCGATAGCTGAGAGCTCTCCGCGCATGCGGAGCATCTTGCGCTCGAGGTCGCCGAGCTCCACGATGTCGTTCACTTCGCTCATGGTCGCAAGCTCGTCCATTGAACGGCCTAATGCGCGCCAGTCGCGTTCTAATTCTTCCATACGCATCTTGAGGCGCTCACGCTCGAGTCTGCGCTGCTGGATAACCTGATCCATTTTGCGGAGTTCGTTCTTCTTCGCTTCAAGCAGTTCCACTTTTGTGCGAAACTCCTTGTTCATCTCCTGCTGTGACGACGCGAGGGTCTCTTCCTCGGCGCGGATTTTCTCAATTTCATTCTGGACCGCCGCGAGTGATTCTTTTACGCGCGCAATGTCCGCTTCAAGCTGTGAGTTGTCCGCCTTCGGCGCCGCACGCAAGAATGTCGCAATGCGCTCCGCAACGTTCTTTAACGCGTGTTTAATCTTCTCGAGCTCGGTCCACGAATCCATCGCCTTCACCTCGCTCTCGATTGTTTCCAAAATAGACTTCATCTCGCCCGCGGAACGGACCACGTTTACGGGCATATTCATCTGAAACTCAAGCTTCGCTTCGGCGCGCGCGAGCATCTTCTCGATTTCACCGCGTTTTGCAAAACTTTCGGAGAGCGTTGCGCGCAACTGCTTTGCGTGTTCAACATCACCCGATTGTTCGTTCAGGCCCTTCAGTTCGCGCTCCGAGTTGAATACTTCTTTTTCTTTTTCCGAACGCTCGTTTTCCGCCTCCGTGAGCGGTACGTCTATTGTCGCGATATCGCGCGTCAACGCATGGAAGTGGTGCGCAAAGTACGAGTTCTCGTAGGTATGCAAATCTTTCTCAATCTCCGCGCGTTTTTCAAAACGGTTCTTCTGTTTTCTTAAAAAGCGCAGGTGCGGGGCGATTTCTTCAAGCATGGCCGCCACCTTCTCCATATTTACCTCGCTCGATGCGAGCTGGCGTTCCGCCTGATTCTTTTTCAAACGATACTCGCGAAGGCCAAGCACTTCCTCAATCATAAGACGGCGCTCTTCTGCGCTTGAGCGCACAAATAAATCGCTCTGACCCTGCCCAATCATCGTGAGCCCGCGTGCGCCAAGACGCGCGCGTGCCAAAATCGGCTGGAGATCCTTCAAACGGATTTCCGCGTCCTGCAAAAAGAACTGGGATGTTCCTGAGCGATCCAGACGGCGCGTGAGCACTACTTCGGGCGCATCTATCGGGAAAAGCTTGCTCGCGTTATCAAATACCAGCGAGACTTTTGCAAAGCCAACTGCCGCGCGCTTAGGAGTGCCCGCAAAGATAAGATTGCCGAGTGTGTCGCCTCTCAACTGCTTTGCCTCGCGTTCGCCGAGCACCCAGCGGAGCGCATCAATTACGTTTGATTTTCCCGAACCGTTCGGACCCACAATCGCCGCTACGCGGTGCGGAAATTCAAAATCGGTCTTTGCCGCAAAAGATTTAAAGCCCTGCAATTCCAAGCGCTTCAAAAAGGTGCTCATACGTACCGTTTATTTTGTAGTCTTCAGTTTTGCTGCCGCATCGAGCGCCGCTTTCGTCTCAGCCTCCTGCTTCGACATGCCTGATGCGCGGGCAATCTCCTCATCTGCCACAAATACACCGACCGTGAATGTCTTCTGGTGGTCCGGACCTTCTTCTTTAATCACTTTGTATGAAGGCGTTACCTTGTGCTGTTCCTGCACGAGCTCCTGCAACAAGCTTTTCGGATCGCGGTAGAGCTGTTTCTCGATAATCTCATCGAGGTGCGGGATTACGGTTTCTAAAATAAGTTTTTTCGCCGAATCATAACCGCCATCGAGGTACGCGGCGCCGAACAATGCCTCTACGCCGTTTGCGAGAATCACCTCACGCGCCTTTCCGAACTCGCGCGACTCGCCTTTCGAGAGGAACATGAACTTTTCGAGTGTCATTTCGCGGGCAACGCGCGCCATCATCTGGTAGTTTACGAGCGCGGCGCGGAGACCCGTGAGATACCCTTCTTGAAATTCGGGAAACTTTGCAAAAAGATACTCGGTAACAATAAGTTCGAGTACTGCGTCGCCAAGATACTCCAGCCGTTCGTTGTGCGGGTGCGGCCAGTCCTGATGTTCGTTCAAATATGAGCGATGTGTAAGCGCTTCTTTCAGGAGGTCCTGATTCTTGAACGTGATGCCGATTTTCGTTTCAAATTCCTTCGGTTGTTTCATTTACTCGTCGCCCGTATATTAACCCGTTTTCGGCGTTGTGTCCCCGTCCGCCTTTGGTGAGGGTTCCCCGCCCGCCATTTCGCGGAACACGGTGCCCAGCACGCCGTTAATGAACTTCGGAGAGTTTACGCCGCCGTATGCCTTCGCTATTTCGATTGCTTCGTTGATAGCAACCTTCGGGGGCACTTCCGCTTTATCGGCAAACATAAGCTCATAGAGGCCTATGCGGAGTACGTTGCGGTCGATTATCGCAATCTGCTCAAGTGGCCACTCGGGAGCGGCTTTCGTGATTACATTATCGATTGCGGGAAGGTGCTCCATTACGCCTTTCAATGTCCGCCAAACAAAATCAGGCTCGTCAATGCCGGGCCCGAATTCAACTAAATTCCTCTCGACAATCTTTGTAAGATCGTTTTGCTGCTTATAGAAATCCCATTCGTACAGGGATTGAAGAACGATCGTTCTGACAAGGTGCCGAGTGGCCATTTTTTGTTGTTAATTACTTCGCTGCTTTAGGTGCCTTCTTCGCGTGCTTCTTGTACGTTCCGCACTGGGGGCAAGACTTGTGTGCAAGGGTTGCTCCTCCGCAGTTTGCACACACTGAAACCTGAATCGGTTTGCGGTGCAAATGCGCGCGCCTGCGATTTACTTTTGCTTTTGCGTGATGACTTGTTCGTGCCATATCCCGTCTAGATTAACCCATTTACTTGTGAAGGTCAACCTGTG
>JAKAHO010000022.1 GCA_021814835.1 bacterium | reverse complement strand
TTTTTTCAATTTCATTTGCACCGAGAATCAGCACAAACGGAACCTCCATTGCAACCGCATACGCGAGCTGTGCCTTCATATTGTCTTCATCTCCCGCATAAAATTCGGCATTTATTCCCGCCTCGCGGAGTTCTGCAGTAAGCCCAAGAATGTCGCGCGTCGCCGACTCATCAAAGTTCAATGCGAGCACTTCCGTGGGCGTCTTCTCCGCTTTCACAAGTTTCAATTGCTGAAGCGCAGTAAAAAGTCTGTCGATGCCCACCGAAGCGCCGACTGCCGATACGCTCGATGTGCCGAAGCGTTCCACGAGATTGTCATAACGGCCGCCAGAAAATACACTGCCGATATTCGGAATGTCGGTAAGCGTCGTTTCAAATATCGTGCCCGTGTAATAACCGAGGCCGCGCGCGACCGTGAGGTCCACACGCCACGCAGTGTCCGGAACGCCAAGGTCTTTGATGTACGCCGCAATTGTTTCAAGTTCCTTTATGCCTGCTTCGGCAGATGCAATCCCCTTCATGAGTTTTGCAACTGCTTCGAGCGCGTCTTCGGGTTTTATCTTTTTAATAGAGATGAGTTTTTGAACTGCTTCAATTTCTTTTGCGGACAAATGAGCGCCCTTGTCGCTTGCGAGTTCTTTCACGACATCATCCCATGACTGCTTATCGAGTTTGTCGAGCGCGCGAAGTACGGGCTCGGTCTTCCAAGACTCAAACCCCGCGTATTCCGAAAGACCGTTCAAAATCTTTCGGTTGTTCACGCGAATAACGAAATTCGGGACAGTAAGTTCCTTAAGCGTCGCATACATGAGCGCGATGATTTCCGCGTCGGCAAGCGGTGAAGATGTGCCGATAATGTCGGCGTCGCACTGCATAAATTCACGGAACCGCCCGGCCTGCGGACGTTCCCCTCGCCATACCTTTCCGAACTCATACCGCTTGAACGGCTTTTTGAGCGTGCTCAAGTTTGCGGCAACGACGCGCGCCAAAGGTATGGTTAAGTCGAATCTAAGCGCGAGTTCATTTTCAGCGCCTTCTGTTTCTTCCGCAGACAATTGCGATACACCGTACACTTGTTTCTTGAAATGCGGGTCGCCTCCGGTCAGTATTTCTGTTTTTTCCACGCTTGAAGTATCGAGTGGAGCGAAGCCGAAACGCTCAAATACTGTTCTGATTACCGAGAGCATCCTCGCGCGCGGAATCATTTCTTCAGGGAGATAATCACGGAAACCGCCTGCCAATTTAGGCTCAATATGTGCCATATGTGTTTAGTATGCAATATTCCGGGCAATTTTGAAAGAAAAAACTGCCCCCGGCTAATGAGCCTTGGGGGCAGAACGGATAATGTCGGTCGCCTTGCGGACGGCGGACATACACGCGAACGGAGTCGCAATACCGAAGAGAACGGCAGCGAGCGTGTACCCGTGAAATACGAGGAAGCTCATTGCAACGACTTCAATGGTGAACTTTACCTTGCCGAAGATATTTGCGGTCAGCTTCACCTCATAGGAGAGAATGCCAAGCTGAATCGCGTACACCGCAAGAATGACAATCGTGAAGAGCGCGGCCTCGAAGAAGAGCAGCGGACACGTGATCCAGACCGGCAAATGGATGAGGTCGGGGATTACGAATATCATGAGCGCGAGCTTGTCGCAGATAGGGTCGAGGACTTCGCCGAACCGCGTGTGGCCATGGATCAGCGCCCATGCGCCATCGAGCTTATCGGTTGCTATAGTCACCGCAAACATAAGCGCGACGAGCCATGTCGGACCACCGAAGAGGCGGAGCGGCAAAACGACAAAGAGCATGAGGATCGGCCGCAACGCCGAAAGAATATTCGGCATGGTGACCACCTCTTCGCCTGCCACCATAACGCCGAGCGCGCGAGCGATTCGTGCGGAATGCCGCGTGTCTCTCTTCGTTTTCCAATACTCCAGTTTCCGCTCGACCGTATGTGCGAGGGGCGCAATCAGCGTACCCAATCCCTCGTTCAAACTTCGGTAGATTCCGGTACTCCACGCTTCAAACGTTGCGATCATATGCATGCGCTGCCCCCTGAGGTTTACGTGAAATAACTGCTCACAGTTGTACATCGGAAGCCTTTTGCCGTCAAATAAAAACTCCCCGTCGCCGTAATGCGTGGCGCGGGGAGTATGCCTTAGGAGGCGTAGCGGATGCCGCAGATGTCCGCCATCTCCTTGTCGCTCCAGAGCGTCTCGGGGATTTCCTTTCCGTCCTCGCCGCGGAGCGCGCAGAAGATGACGGAGTTGGGGGCGCTGTGCTCGGCCTGGACGAACTCCGTGAACACGCGGCCGTCGCGGCTCGTGAACCTGTAGATGTCGTACGCGACGGAGTATCCCCGGTGCGTCTCGACGAGCTTGAAGGCGGCGCCCTGCACGAGCTTGCGTGCCACGGCGTTCAGTCCAGCAATGCTCTCATTCAGTGCCATAGTTACCTCGGTTTTGGTGGCAAGGGCGCCACATGAACTGAGGTCAATATAGCACAAGTTTGCTCTCCCGTCAACTAATCAAAAAGGTTATATATTTGTGCGGGATACGGGAATATCGCTCCCACAATTGTTCGCTCTTTGAAACCTTGCGGTTTCAATACTTCCACCACGGGGAAACTCCCGTTTCCCCGACCCCCTTCCCATTCCCGCACCCTGCAAAAACAAAAGGCACCCACAAGGAGTGCTTTTATTTTTGTGCGGGATACGGGAATCGAACCCGTGTCTCAACCTTGGGAAGGTCGCATTCTGCCACTGAACCAATCCCGCAATATTATTATTTTTTTGTGCTGGATGCTGATGTACTTGCTGTATCCGGCACCACGATAATCATCTGCTCCCCTTCCGCCTTGTAATTGAACTGCGCCCTTGAGGCCTTCAAAAGATTCTCGGGGCGTTTGTAATATTCGATATCGCTTTGCAATTTTGCGTTCTCATCGCTCAATTTCTTTACGACATCAGCAAGATTTGCAGTCTCTTTCACTACGTTATTCCTCTCGTGAACAAGAGTATATCCCGTGTATCCAAGGAGCGCAACGAGCGCAATAAGCACGATGGGCTTGATTACGTTCATCCCGTTAGAGTTTTACAATTATTGTCCTTTCATTAATCACGCCCTTTCTCATATTTTTGATAGTTACCATATTCGACTTGTAAAACTCTAACGGGATTCATCCCTACTATCCTTTTTAGTGTTGTTGTCATACCTTTTAACGACGCTTTTCTCGCTATTAATAACGCCCGTTAGATAGGCTTGTCTCCCTTCGGGAGATGTGCTGTAGGTACATAAAACTCTAATGGGATTCATGCCGCATTATATTTGTAGAGTTTTACACTCACGCGCCTTGCCCAGATGACGAGCACAAGCGTAATAATGAGATGCACCACTACAATAACCTGCTTTGAAGCGTAGAGCGCCGCGGCAAATGAAGGTATGAATTCGATTATTCCATAAATAATCATATACTCGCCGATAAACTGCGCGAGGAGATAGATGACAGCGGTAAGGAGAAACATTATTTGTGGACTGATCTTCGGTGAAATATTCATAGAAGTATTATACCGAATCGCCCGTGCGTTCGCTATCGCTTCAAGAGTTCTTTGAAGACTTCGGGCGCAATCTGCACCTGCGCGCGCTCCGCCAGCTTCTTTTTTCCGCGCTGTTGCTTCTTCCAGAGCTTCATTTTGCGTGTACGGTCGCCGCCGTAGAGATACCCCGTCACATCCTTGCGCATTGCGGGAATATCTTCACGCGCCACAATTTTTCCTTCTGCTTCCGCCTGAATGGGCTGGTTCCACTGCTGTCTCGGCAAATGCGTTTTCAGGCGATCTACCATTACACGCGCCTCTCGCTCAATGGCATCCTTCGGCAAAAAGCGGCTGAGTCCCGGCACGAGTTCGTGCGAGAGCAAGACGTCCACACGCGCCACATCCGCTTTGGCATATTCCTCAAATTCGTAGCTGAATGATGCCATACCTTTCGTGGCAGATTTAATCTGATCATCAAAGTCGCTCACGAGTTCGGCGAGCGGCATACGAGTTACGAGACGCACGCGGTCAACGAGTGTTTCGGTATGGATGTCCGCAAATCTGAACTTGCGCTGGAGCGCCAAGACGCTCGAGAGATATTCGTTCGGCAGAATGATATCGAGTTTGATAATCGGCTCCCAGATTTCCTCATATTCCTGCGGAAGCTCTTCCGGTTTTACGATAGTAATCCACTCTTTTTTTGTTTTGACGCGATAAAGTACGGACGGGAAGGTGTTCACTGTTGGCACGTTGAATTCACGGCGCAGACGCTCCGCGGTAATTTCAAAGTGAAGGCGGCCCAAAAAGCCCACCTTATATCCGCGGCCTAACACTTCATTCTGGTCGGGCTCAATGTGCAGCGCCGAATCGTTCAGCTTCAACTTTTGAAGTCCTTTTGTGAGGAGCTCATAATCTTCGCCTTCCTCGGGGTAAAACGAAACGAACACAACCGACATCGGTTCCTTATAGCCGTGGAGCGCGAGCGACTCGGGGTCTTTTATAAATTTACCGACGAGTACTGTATCACCGATGCGGATTTTCTCAGGGTCGCGGATGCCGGTTGCAATATAGCCGATTTCTCCCGCGGTCAATGTACCGTCTGCAGGCATTGCCACAAGTTGCGGTGTGAAGTGGCCGATTTCTTTAATGCGCGATGTGGTGTTTGTAAACACGAGATGAATTTCTCCTTCGCCCGAAACCGAGCCGTCAAACATGCGGACGGACGCCACCACGCCCTTGTGGTCGTCGTAAAATGAATCGAACACGAGCGCGCGCCCGATATCTAGCGTCGACTCCTTCGGCGGAGGCACCGCGTCGATAACTGCCTCAAGAAGATTTTTTACTCCCTCGCCCGTTTTTCCCGAAATATGATGAATTTCAGAAACGGGAACTTCAATAAGATTCGCAAGCTCTTCGCGCAGGCGGACAAGCCGTTCATTCTGAAGATCAATATTTCCTTCGTTGTCCTTAAAGAAATCTACTTTGTTCAAGGCACCCACAATCGTCAAGCCCGCAGCTTTTGCGAATCTGTGGTTTGCAAGTGTCTGCGCCTGAATACCCTGTGTCGCATCCACAAGCAAGACCGCGCCCTCTACGGCGTTCAACGCACGTGAAACTTCGTATGAAAAATCCGAGTGTCCCGGCGTGTCGATAAGATTCAAAATGTAATTATTCGTCTTATACGCGTAACGCATGCGCACGGGCGCCATTTTAATCGTAATGCCCCGCTCGCGTTCAAGTTCGAGCTGATCGAGGTACTGCTCCTTCATTTTGCGTTTTTCAACCGTGCCCGTGACTTCCAAAAAGCGATCGGCAAGAGTGCTCTTGCCGTGGTCCACGTGCGCGATTATGACGAAATTTCTGATGTGTTTCATTGCTGTTGCAGTTGCAAATCGAATGTTACCCTGCCGTCGGGATCCTCATTCGTATAGCTGTAATTAGGCGTTCCGGACTCCTTCCACACAAACCCCACAGGGGCTGTAATATTCACATTTAGTGCGGTTTGTACTCCTGATTGGCGTTCATAGACAAAGGTGTACTTTGAGCCGGATTCCAACGGCGCAAGAGCAGTATTGTCTGTATGGTACCGCAGCGTCAAGGTGCCGGTCTTCCCGGCGGGCGTATTGAACCACGTTGCGAATGCCGTTTTTCCGAACTCCTTCATCGTCCACGCATTGAGATTCGGCACCGCAATACGCGAGCCATCGATCGCCGCAAGGTCAGCATTCGCCGAATAGCCGTTCGATTCATAATTGAACGTCGGCACAATTTTCTTTATTGTGTTTCCTTTCATTGAAACGAGCTGTGAGTCGGGGTTTACCAGTACCTGCACAAAATTTTTATTCTCGGTATTCCACCACGGATCTTTTTCATTGCCGCCCTTATGTTCGCGAGTGATTACAAGGTCTGTAAGAATCGAGCCTGCGGTATCCACGTTTATCGTCGCGTTCACTGACTGCGCAATAAGCGCGTCCGTTTTGCCGCCCGCCACGTTTGCATCAACTACCGCCAAATATGTTCCCATAAAACTTTGCGGAAGTTCATATACCGCACCGCCCACATTTGCGGAATCAATGTACGATGCAAGGTTTGTATTTTTTGCATAGAACATAATGTCTTTCTTCGCGATGCGCTCGCCGAGCTCCTTAATAAATGCGCGCTGTGCGTCGGCGTCGAGTCCTTTCATTTTTTCAAGCAATAGCGGAGTGAGCACTTTCAATATCTTTTTCGGCTGGCCTGCTGCTTTATCCTTGCCTGCTTCCACCTCACGCTGCACTTCGGTCAGGAAATTGTTGCTGTCTATCACAAGTTTATATTCGGGAAGAGGAATCGGGCCCGTCGCATCAAGCATCGTTTTAATCACAGGGATATTCACTGCGACCGCGCCGTCAAACGTAATACCCTTTTCCGAATATATTTTTGAAGCCTCAAGGAAGTTCACTACTGTTTTTGCGGAGGTCGGAAAATCGAAGAACCAATTCGCATCACGCGCGCCCCAGTTCTCGCTCACGGTCTGCAACTGATACGGCGGAATTACTTTATCGAGGAACCAGCCGTCGGGATCGTAGATATCGCGGACATCAATGTTCTTCATCTGGCCGCCTGCAATCGTAATGTCCGCATAACTGCCGATAAAGCCTCCTCCCGGACGGATTTCGGCGGGATTTTGGAAGAGGAAAAGAATATGGCGGTCACCATCGGAGCCGAAAAATGCGAGAAGGTCGCCGAGGAATGTGTCCGCGCGGTAAAGGTCCGCGCTGTGCGCGAGATACTTTCCGCCGATTGCGTCGTCAATCGTTGCGAAATACGATGAAACTGTTTTTAGGTTCGCTGTTGTGTTCTTTACCGTTTGCGCGTTCGCAATAATGTTTTTTATCGCAGTGCGGACATTCGTCATCGACGCGAGGAAGAGCGCGCCATTCGATTGGAAGTTTTTAAAGCCGTTTTGTTTGAGGTCCGAAGTCGCTTCGGCAAATTTAAGGAAATTCAGATTGAGGGACGTCACCGAGCTCAGCAAGACCCCCGCGTCCCTAAATGTGGGGATCACTCTCCCCAACACATTCATTATGCCGATGGCATTGCTTCCCTGAAGCGCCCCCGTAACCCGCTTCATTTCTGCGGTATTTTCACGCAGCGATACCGCAGCTTTCTCAGGGTCGAGGTTTTTTATATCATCAACCGAACGCGAAAAATTCGCACTGATTTTTTCTCCCGAACTCTTCAACGTTTTATTCGCCTCTATGAGAGCATACGCGTTATACGCGCCGAACAACATAAAGAGCACAAACGAGCTCGTGAAAAATACTTTCAAAAAATGAACCGCCTGCGCCGAAAGCATATGATTGCTTACGGGCGCCTTTTTCAGATTAAGAATACTGTGATTTGCCGACCACGAATAATTCATATGTGGATTTTTTACATCCACCATCATCGGGTCAATATTCTTTCGCGGTACGTGCTGTGGCATGAGATTCTAATGAGTTGATGATATCGAGAAGTGAACGCGACGCCCTCCCCCAGGTGAACCGTTTTACATTTTCCGTGCCGCGCGCAATGAGCATATTCCGCACTGCTTCGTTTTTAAGCACCAGATTCATCGCGTCTGCAATTTCGGAAATCTTCCACGGGTCTACGAGCAACGCCGAATTCCCGACTATTTCAGGAAGCGACGAACGGTTTGATGTAATGACCGGAGTTCCGCAGCTTTGCGCTTCAAGCGGCGGGAATCCGAAGCCTTCGAAGAACGAAGGATACACAAAACCTTCCGCCAGATTGTAAAGCGCTCTCAATTCTTCGTGCGACGCTTCGCCCCAAAAAATAATATCCTTGCTCCATTTGGCGTTTGCGGCGTCCTTAAAAATTGTATCACATAACCAGCCGCGCTTGCCTGCGATAATGAGACGCAATTCGCGGTGAAACGGGTCATTTTTCAGATTCTCGAATGCTTTAATAATTCCCGAGATATTTTTCCTCGGCTCTATGGTTCCCACGAAGAGGAGGAAGGGTTTTGCAACTCTTTTGTCGCGCGAAGTGAGACGTGTAATAGACGCATCTGTGCGCTCAAGTCTTTTATAGAATGGATTTACCCCAGAATGGATGGTGTGCACCTTCGTTTCCGGGACTTTGAATGTGTTGATAATATCTTTTCGCGTGAATTCAGACACGGCGATAAGCGCGTCGGCGCATTCCGCCTGTTTTTGATACTGCTGCTGCCAATGCCAGATTCTTTTCCGCAATGGGTAGAGCTCGGGAAAGTGAACAAACGAGAGATCGTGGAATGTAATGATGCGTTTGGCAGTTTTCGGTGCGGGCAGATAATTGAAGTGGGGGCTAAAAATAACGCCCGTGTCTTTTGTTTCTGCTCTCGGCACGCCGAACAGCCGCATTGAGACCTCCAGAGCCTTATTCGGGAGATTCAGTTCAATTACCGATGTATTAGGACGCTTCCATTCCTCAGGAAACGGATGGCGGCGGATACCGCTGTAGAAAAATTCATAATGGTTTTTCTTGTCCGACTCAAGCAGATTTTGAATCATAAACCGCGTGTATTCCTCAATACCCGATATTCCTCCCCTGCTTAATACGCGCGCATCGATGAGAACGTTCATCCCGTTAGAGGCAGGAAATGCTTACGCTTCGTAAGCATTTCCGCAGATTATTTGTACAATTCATACTCATTGTTTCAATATTTATATTTTGCAACGTATTTATATTGTGTCACTTATCGCCTCTAACGGGATTCATGCGAAATGTGTAAATCCAAGCGAGCGTATAACATTGCCCAGTTGATTCACAAAATGCGCCTTGGAGAAGCGCTTTGCATCTCTTGCGATAAAGGCGCGGTCGAACTTCATTGATTCGAATTCCCTCACCGCCGCTTCGATTGCCTCCGGAGTCTGCTCGTTAAATAAAAGGCCGGTTTGTTTGTGCCGCACAATTTCACCGCCCCCACCAATACGGTACGCAAGCACGGGCAGGCCGCACGTCTGCGCTTCCGCCGCCACGAGACCGAAGTCTTCAATCTGCGGAAAAATGAGCGCTTTGGCGCGCGAGTAGAGTGTGCGCAACTCGGCGTCCGTAATGCCTGTCAGAAATTCAATGTTTTTGTTTTTGACGAGCGCGCGAAGTTTTGCCGCCTCAGGGCCCGCCCCCACAATTTTCAACGGCTTCTTCATCTTGTTGAATGCCTTTATCGCCACATCAAAACCCTTGTAATACAGCAATCTTCCTACCATCAGGTAATATCCGTCGTCGCCGTCAGTTGATTCAGGGTAAAACACATCATCAGAAACAGGCGGGTAAATGACCTGCGCCTCGCGCGAATAATATGAGTGAATCTTATCCGCAATGTACTGAGAGTTCGCCACAAACACATTGACGTGGCTCGAGGCGTGGATATCCCACTCGCGCAAATAATGCGCAATCGGCTCCACTACCATTTCTTTCAACGCCCACGGCGCAAATGAGAGGTTTTTCAGGTACTCAACTTCCCACGCATACCGCAATGGACTGTGGCAGTAGCTTACGTGATACGTTCCCTGGACGTGAAAACCCTTTGCGTAGCCCGCGGTTGAGGAAAGGATGAGGTCATACGGCGCCTCACTCGTCATTGAATCAGACGCGAGCGGCATAAACGGAATAAAGGCGCGGTGCTTGCGCCTTATAAGAGGAATATCAAGAAAGCTCGTCTTCTTTATGTTCCTTTCAAAGATACCGAACGTGCGCTCGCGATCGTAAAGGAGCGTGTACACATCCGCATCCGGAAACATTTCCAACATTACCTGCAATACGCGTTCTGCGCCGCCGAACTGGTTCAGATAATCGTGGAGTATGGCGACGCGCATATACCCATAATACCCGAGGTTCGCGCTTCGCTCAATCTGATTTTTCCGGGCCTATACCCCCGTGGGGTCGGCAAACAGAATCCAAACGGTTTTGAGGAGGATTTTTGCATCGAGCAGGGAAGACTGATGCTCAAGATAGTACTTATCGAGCTCCAACTCCTTCTGAAATGGGAGACTTGAGGCGCCGCTTACCTGACTCAACCCCGTGAGTCCTGCTTTTGCTTCAGAAAGCGACTTAAATTCCTGCGGATACTTTGATAACTCTTCCGCTTCGTGCGGACGCGGACCTACTACCGAAAGATTACCCAATAATACATTTATAAATTGCGGGAACTCATCAATGCGGAACTTACGGAGCACTTTTCCGACTCTCGTGAGCCGGGGATCATTTTTAATTTTAAAAAGAGGACCGTCTTTCCGTTCATTTAGGGCTTCAAGGTTCTTTTTTTGCGCGTGCGCGCCCTTTATCATTGAGCGGAATTTGAATACGCGGATGCCACGCCCCTCGCTTACGCGCGGTAACGCCACAAACACGGGAAATCCGCTCTCAATAATGATTGCGAGCGCCACAAAGGGCGTGAGCATAATGAGCACGGTTATCCCCAAAACTGCTCCTATAATATCGAAAAAGCGCTTAAGCACAGTTGTATAATAATAACATGGAATCAAAAAGCCATCTTATTGAATTTTACGGTGCCGAATGCGAGCATTGCGAAAAAATGAAGCCGCTCGTTGAGAAATTGGAGCGGGAGCTTGATGTGGCCGTGGAGAAGCTCGAGGTGTGGCACAACGATGAGAACCGAGAGACTATGACGAAGCTCGATGTCGAGC
>JAKAHO010000021.1 GCA_021814835.1 bacterium | reverse complement strand
ATACGTCGTCTACCTTCGTAATTTTTACGCCCGTGAGGTGATTTTTCACCTGCTTATACGGGTGCAATACATACGAACGGATTTCGTGGCCCCACTCGGGCATTACTTTCGCGCGAAGCGCGTCGAGTGATGCCAAGTGCTTTTCCTGCATAAGGTTTACAAGTTTCGCTTTCAACAATGCCATCGCCTTCATACGATTTGCTGCTTGCGAACGCTCTACGCGCGAAGACACCACAATTCCCGTCGGCAAATGCACGATACGCACCGCCGTTTCCACCTTATTTACGTTCTGTCCGCCCGGACCTCCTGCGCGCGAAAAATCCACTTTCAAATCTTTTTCGGGAATCTGAAAATTGCGCGCTTCCATTTCAGGAAGCTCCGGAAGCACTTCCACAAGTGCGAACGAGGTGTGGCGCAATTTTTTTGCATCAAACGGAGAGATGCGCACGAGGCGGTGCACGCCCGATTCGCCCTTCATACGTTCATATACGCCTTCGCCGCGGAATTCGTACGTATAGTCGTCGATCTGAATCTTTTTCCATCCCTTTCTATCGGCAAAACGCGAGTACATCCGCAGAAGCATTTGCGCCCAGTCTTTTGCGTCGTCTCCGCCTGCGCCCGCAAGTACGGAGATAGTTACCACATTATTATTCTGGCTCAACATATCTTTATGTTGCTTATTGTATGAGAAAAAACCCCCTAAATCCAGCATAGATTCGCCCTATCGCTCTCATCATGCGTATATTGACAAAATGCCATTTTCTGTTATAATCTATGCAGTTCCTGAACAATGCAGCTCACCCCGTAGTTCCCTCAACAAGGAGAATTGCCGTGACCCAGAACGAGACGAATCTGAAGCTCATTTCTCCCGCTTCGACCACCGAGAACTCCGACGTGCTCTTCACGATCGCGAAGGAGCTCATGGGCGACCAGGTGTCGCTCGAGGTGCTCGACGAGCCCGGCGTGCGCGAGATGCTCACCCAGGTGCAGGAGAAGCGCGAGGCCGAGAAGGCCGAGCGCGAGGCGGCCGAGAAGCAGAAGGTCATCGCCGACCAGGCGCAGGCCCTCCGCAAGAAGGTGAACGCCGTCCTCCACCCCATCGGCGCCCCGAAGGAGAAGGCCATCCTCATCCACAAGGAGGAGCTGGCCTCCCTGCTCCCCGCGAGCTCCGGCTTGAACGCGGAGCGCGAGAAGCTCTTCGAGCAGTACCGCACCAAGGTCCCGAACATCGTGTTCGAGTCCAAGGCGCACGCCTTCTCGTTCCGGGGATTCTTCCTCGGAGTGAAGATGGGCTTCAACGCTGATGCGAAGACCGCGCGTGCCTCGAACAACGAGGAGCTCGCGGTGGCCTACGAGAACAAGGCCGAGAGCATCCAGCGGCTCGTCGACATCGTGACCACGATTCTGAAGGTGGTGCACGAGATGACGGACATCGAGATGCGGGACCCCAAGTCGCGCAACAAGTCCGTCTTCAACGAGATCCACAACGTCGTCTACAGCGACGCCCGGCTCTCCGCCTTCTGCTCCATGCCGGAGACGAAGGAGCAGCGCCTCGCCCGCGAGAAGCAGGAGGAGGCGCAGAGACTCGAGCAGGAGGCCAAGAAGGCCGCCGAGCTCGAGGAGCGCGAGAAGACGATCACCGCCATCATCGACAAGATGATGAAGGTGCCGCACTTCGAGAAGATGCCCGCGGACTCCGTCCGTCGCATCGCCGAGCGCGTCGCCCGGAAGTTCTCGGGGTCCACCCCCGAGTCGCGCCTGAAGCAGGCGTCCCGGGAGAAGTCCGGCGGTGAGGTGAAGGCGGAGAACCGGCAGCTCGGCCTCGCCCTCGGCATGGCCGGCGGGTTCAGCACCGACGAGCTGAAGGCGCTCTTCCCGAACGCCAAGCAGAAGAAGGAGAAGAAGCAGAAGCGATAGGGGCAATCCCCCTACTCGAACAGCCCCACAGTATGTGGGGCTTTTTTATTACTTACATTACTTATTTTTTATTATCCCACTACGACTAATGTTTCTGCGATAATGTCGTGCAATCCCTGCTTGCGTTTAGTGAACGCTATCATAATGAATCCTATAACAACCGCAGTAGACACATATTCACTTAAAAACCTCACTATCGCCTTTTCAAGCGATATTCTCTGATACTGATAATCAGTCACTCTCATTCCGAATGCCATCATCCCCACAGTAGCCTGGCGTGATGAGCTTTCGAGGAAGACCGAGTACGCCCCCGTGAAAAGTACAGCAACGGCGGTTACCAATGTATTATTATTCGGCAAATATATTCCTACCATTGATGCGAATGCGGTGCATACCCCCATCGCTGCCGATACAATTATTGAGTCTAATATTCCCGCGGCAACGCGCATCCAAAAGCCCGCATAACGAATTTCTTGCACGCCCGGAACCGAAGGGAGCGGCGGAAGCGGAACGGTTTCGATTTGATTCATACCCATTCGATTTATTTGGTGATGGTAAGCATCAAGCGATTACTTTGATTATCGCTGGCGTCCTTCACATAGAACTCGAAAGTAATATGGTCAATCCCTTCACTCGAGAAATAGCTTGAATTGTAATCGGAGTGATTCGAAAAAAAGTTTTTGTCAGTGTATACGTTGGACTTTATATAACAATCATTATACGTTCTCTTATCAAACACATTTCCACCGGATGCATTCAGTATTGATACGTCATAGTACATGCATTTAGGAAGTGCGCCGCTTGTGTTTATATTGAATGTGAGCGGTTTGTCGGCATAGGAACTCATGCTCGCCGCGGATATCGACGTATAGTTGAGATTGCTTATTGTCATTCCGCTTGCGGGAGGCGCGCTGACTGCGGGGGGATTCACAATCGGGTTCTGCTTTTCGATACCGGACACTATCGAAGCAATTTCCGGATAAAAGAGTACGCCCATGTTTATTGTCGTTACATTACCCACGCCCAAATCTTTCAAGAAAACCGCGTCCAGCTCTTTCCCGTATTGCGTTTTCAACGGCTCCACATTTTTATCCTGACCCTTATATTTCAGATATAGCTGCGTAAGGTCAGATTTAAGAGACGAGAGTTGAGCGCTCGTGAACGTTTTTTTATCGGTAATGGTTGTAGTTAAACCACCCGCCGTTATTGTGGTAGTGACATTCGAGTATGTTGATGAACTTGAATAGTTAATGCCGCCCAGAGGAATTGAAACCGATTGATTGGTACCGCTCGGGAAAAATTGCTTAATTGAATTCGTAATGATGTACGGTGTATAAATTCCAAACACAAGCGCGGTTGTTATAAACCATGCGACACCCAGCTTGTCCAATAATTGTTGTCTTTTCTTATATAATTCGAAATCGGACCATTTTCCACTCTCCCACACCATAGCTCTTCCATGAAGTCCGCCCTTAATCCATAGCCATATTCCGTAGATTGGAATGAAACTGCCGAAAAAATAGCCGAATGCCCTTCCATAATTTCGGCTTCCCAAAAAATAGAAAAATTGCATGAGAAATGCTCCCCACGACCACTTGCTTGTAAATGCATACTGGTCTACTCCCGGAACAACTGCCACTGGAGCAGCACCGACAGCGCTACCACCCATCACTTCTTGGATGGCCTGTTCATTCCATCCGGCGGACAATAACGCCTGGCGAATCTGGGCATCATTCGCACCCGCCTTGCGACTTTGCGCCACATAGTCCGAAAGTTGTTGATTCATTAGTATTTAGTATACCAAATTCTTCAGTGCAATTTACTTCTCGAAATTAACCTCATTGTACGTCATCGAAAGCCTACGCATCGCCAATGCGACGTCTTCCCCCACATACCTCCAATGCCACGGCTCGTAGGTGAACCCGGTCACGTCTTTTTTGTCTTTCGGAAAACTCATAGTAAATCCGTATTTATACGCATTCGCTGCAAGCCAGACTCCGCCCTTGCTTTCGGCAAATCTGTCGTCAACCAATGCATTATCAATTGAGGCGTCAGTAAGGTCTACCGTGGTTCCCAATTGGTGTTCGGACAAACCTGGCATGGCAACTTCATGCACCGCCTTATTTCCATCAACTTTTACCCATACATCATGTATGTATTGCTGAATCTGCGGACTGCGGAATCCCGATGTGACCATTATTTCCACACCATCAAGCATCGCCGCATACATCATTTTCTCTAAATGCGGCACGATATCGGCGCGTAAACACACGACGCCGAATGTCCGCAGTTTTCCGGATACATTCTCGAGATTTGGAGGCGCATAATCAAGCGGCAATGGAGAGGCTTGCGCTACTTTTTTTCGTTGAAAATCAGGGTATTCCACTGACGGTTCAGGACACAGATGGGAAAGAAAGATGCTGTTTATTTTTTCCCGCGTCTCGGCGTCAACATCTCCACTTTCCGAAATTCCGTATTCTTTCTGAAATGCGCGCACCGCCTTTGCGGTAGAGGCGCCATAATATCCCGTTAATTTCTTTTCCGGATAGAGTGCGGCATCCTGCGACAACATTCTTTGCAACATCGTCACGTCGCTTCCTTTCGTGTTGTGCATAATATCGTTTTTGAGCGCACCGCTTTGCTGCCACTTTTTTAAAAGCTCGGTTTCGATGGCGACTATTTGCGCAAGTTGATTGTGATTTGCTGTTGCTTCACGGGAAGGATTTCGCACGGAAAAGTCCGCGACCATCGCCGTAACGACACCTAGCATACTCACGGCACCGATAATGACAAATGGTTTTATGGTGCTATTCATGCAAGCTCTCTTTTTATGCGCCACCTTGAAAACCGAACTCTATTTGAGCCACCTCCGAGAGTTAAACGTCGTTCGCGCGCAATGCGCTCACTCTTACGAACCCAGCGGTTCGTATACTCCGCCACGGGGAAACTTCCGTTTCCCCGACCCCCTTCACGTTCAAATCTCGGGATTGTCTCTTTGAGCCACCTCCGAGATTTGAACTCGGGACCCCATCTTTACGAAAGATGTGCTCTACCAGCTGAGCTAAGGTGGCAAACTAACTGCGATACGAGTATACAATATGAAAATCCCACCGTAAAGGCGGGATTTTCGTGAAGCAAGTCATAAGCCGGATTCTGTTTATGCGGCAATTCATCTGGGCCTGAGATTACTCTCAAGCTCAAGCGACTCTCCTTTTGATTGCTCAAAAGGCACGGTCTTGCACTCGGGTAAGGATTTTGCCGTTTCATCTCCGCTTTGTTGTCCCTATCGCGGAGTTAAGCCAGCTACGTTGGGATCGGGCTCCCCTTGGCTTTCGCCTCGGGCGTCACTGTTCTCACCTCTATCCTCACGGACGGCGGGCGTTACCCGCTACCTATGCCACCGCTCCGCAGTGGAATTTCCAATTTTCAATTTAGAATTTTCAAACCCTGAACCGGAAATGAAAATTGAAAATTTATACTTGAAAATTTCAATGCGAAGCACTGGCTGAGTGTCCGGACTTTCCTCTGTTTTTAAGCAGCTGCCACTTGGCTTACTTCGAAATACACTGTATCACAAATTAGCGAAAAAATCAAGGAATATTGTATGGCATCAAAATATATTTAATTAGCAAAACCGTAGTATAATAGAATTATGAAACAAGTCGGCGAAATGCAGGAAGCGTTTCTCAAAGCTCTAAAAACGATTCCAGTTGAATTTTCTGAATTAAAACAAATCCCCGCATATAGGAGCGTCCTTGTCTATGTAATGGGAAATGAAAATAATACAAATCCGCTTGGTAATATTTTTTCAAAAGGCATTGAACTTATTGAGACTGATAACCCGGAAGCGGCTCGGTATTTTCTTGTAGTTAGTGAAATACCAAACCTCAATCGCAATGTGCGTGGACTTTGTCTTGACGTGATGATTTTTGCGGAAGGTGACTTACATGGAAGGTTTAGTTCAAGGGACGGGGTTATCGCTGAACTTAAAAAAATAGCAGCATCACACTAATCCGTGATGCTGCATTTATCCTCCTTAGCGCTTTTTGCTGGAGGAGTCATTCGACCTCTCCGCCGAGTCACCGCTCGACTTGCCAGGAGTAGCACCGCCGCCCGTCAACTTCCCAGCAGGGTCGCGGTCCTCCCATGTGTGCTGATGATTCTGCTTGCTACCTTCATTTGTACGAAGTGACTCCTCTTTGGTTGAACCATCATCATTCACGGTTGTCTTTACCGTTTTCTCTTCGTTACCGTCTGGAAACCAGTTGGACCACCCCATGGCGCCCTCCTTGTAAAATCTCCTGTGCGGCTCTTGGCCAATCCAAGAACGCCATAGGAGTACTGAATATTTTATAAACCCTCTTGCTTATTTTGTCAATAATTTGCGCGCGCATCAAGCGCCTTATTCACCATCGCATCGGCGCGTTTATTCTTTTCCCTTGGAATATGGACGAATGAAACAGAGTGATAATGCGGAATAAGTTTTTGCACTTCTAAAAATATTTCCCGCAAACCTTCGTTTTTCACCTTATACTCCCCTTTCATCTGTTTCACGATGAGTTCGCTATCCATACGGATTTCGAGATTCGCTTTTGACACATCCTCAATACCCGTCGCGCGCTTCACGTGTTTCAACGCGTAGAGAAGCGCTTTATACTCGGCAACATTGTTCGTCGTGTCACCGATATATTCTCCGTGTTCAAAGTCCGCGCCTATCACAACGCCGATTGCCGCGGGGCCCGGGTTTCCTCTCGCGCCTCCGTCGGTATAAATAATGATGTTACTTTTCATCCCGTTAGAAGCAGATCGCGATGAAGTGCCATGCACGATAAATTGATATATTTGAACGACTGTTTATTCTTGAAAGTATTTGCATGGGCATAGAGCAATCGCAGCTTCTAACGGGATTCATTCTGCTTTAAAACTTTCCACGGGAATGGGTCCGTAGTGAGCGTTACGAAACCTGCAGCTGACTTATGTCCTCCACCTCCCAACTTTGCCGCAAGCGCCGCGACATCAACCGTTCCATTGGAACGGATGCTGAACCTCCGCCTGCCGTTCCGTTCATACCAAAGAATTGCAACGGGCGCTTTTTTCATTGAGAGCACATTCCCCGTTTCGGACTGCAAAATGGGCGAGTTCACCGCATATGCTTTATGTCCGAGAAACTCTACCGGATACGCATTCTCAACAAGCCTGCGAATAAGTTCAGTATTATATCGTATAAGAAGCTTCCCCTGTTCAATCAGCTTTTTTCTTTTTTCGGGATGCTCAACCGAGGCGATAAGCTTACCCCACTCCTTAAAATCATACCTTGTGAGATTGGCCACTATACCAAGCTCACGCGTGTGCGGCACCTTAAAGCGCCAAAGATCTATGTCCTCAACATTTTTGAGATACAGTGGCATCGGCTTCTTCGGGTGAAAATACTCCCACGCAAGCACTGCGCCCGAATGTTCGTTATCAAATACATAATTGGGCGCCTCCTTCACGTCCCCTTCTGAGCTGAAATGGTGGTCAATCACCGTAACCCTGCTCTTCTTTTTTTCCAACATCTCCATATCTTCTTTTGAGATGCTGTTGTCAAGAATATAGATGTCTCTTCCTGAGAGATTGGTGTTAGGCAACGCGCGGGGCTCTACGGGGTAGTAATCCGCTTTGTTTCCGAATTTTTTCCATGCCGCCCATGCCGCAGTAAAACCATCCGGACAATTAATGTGGTAGATAACCGCAATTTTTTTCATCCCGTTAGAGACAGGAAACGTTTAAGACGATTCTTGAGAAATCGCTTACCCATTCCTGATTTAAGATATTGTTCTCGCGACCTTGCATCTTCCTCATTTTTTGAAGCTTCATAATATATTAATTCGTATGGTCCTTTGTTTTTCGTATATTTACTCTTGTTTTCATTATGCTCTCTTAAACGTTTCCGTAGATCGTTAGTATAACCCGTGTATAGCCTTCCAATTTTAACACTTCGCAAGACATAGACGTAATAATACTCATCGTCTCTAACGGGATTCATTTTTATTTAAGTACCGCAATGCCGGGAAGTTTCTCGCCGGCAAGATATTCTAACATGGCGCCCCCTCCCGTCGAGAGGAAGACGTTTTTCGGCATGGACGTTGGGTTCTTTTTGACGGTACTGAGTGATGCAATAGTCTCACCGCCGCCTACGATTACCCGCGCCTTCTTGTTGTTCAAAATCGCATTCCAGAGCGCCGCCGTGCCTTTTGCGTAGGCCTTCTTTTCATAGAGACCCATGGGACCGTTCCAAATGATGGTTTTTGCCGCATGGATAATTTCCGCATACTCTTCGGCTGTTCCGTCGCCGATATCAAGCAGTTTTGAGCCGTCGCAACGCGCATCGGATGGCGTGAGCACTTTCGCCGCGAATGCATACTTCTTTACGTGAGGCACCAACTCCTTGTCATAGAGCGAATCGTGCATAGGAATACCCTGTGCGGCGAGAAGCGTGTTGCCGGGGCCTCCGCCCGCCAAAAAGATATCCGCTTCCTTCCAGAAGTGCTTAAAGAGCGGAAGTTTGTCCGCAATCTTTGCGCCGCCAAGAATGAATACGAGCGGGTGTTCTGCGCGCTTCACGGCACCGCTGAGCGCTGCAACCTCCTTCTCTAACTGCAATCCGCCGAATGAGGGTAGGAGTTTCGCGAGCGCGTGCACCGAGGCATGCGCGCGATGCGAGACCGCAAACGCTTCGTTAATAAACACTTCCCCAAGCGTAGCGAGCTGTTTTGCAAGACGGACATCATTCTCCTCCTCGCCCCTCAGGAAGCGGATATTTTCGAGGAGAAATACGGAGTCTTTGCTTGAAGAAATCTCTTCCCGCAATTCTTCAAAATCAAACGTGGGCAGGAATTTTATGGACTCCCCGATTTCTTTCTTTATAAGTTCGGCAAACGGCTTGAGCGTTAACTGGCGCTCCACACCGTTCGGACGGCCGCGGTGACTCACGAGCACCACGCGCACATCGTGCTTGCGCAGAAGTTTTATCGAGGGGACGGCCGAACGCAGGCGATATAATCCCTCTACCGAATCTTTATCGATATTCAAATCGATGCGGACAATAGCAACATGACCTTTATATCGTTTTGCAATCGTATCATTCAGAAAATGTGCCATGTGCGTTATAATACCATGTAATGGATTCGCTTAAAAATATCGTGGTGCTTGGAGGCGGTTTTGGAGGCGTACACGCGGCACAACGCATTTCGCGCGAGCTGCAGAAAAATAAATTGCAGGACCGCTATAAGGTAATTCTTGTCGACCGCCATACGGCACACGTGTTTACTCCGCGCATTTACGAGGTGGCTGCAGTGCCCGAAGCTTCCGTCCGTGCCGACGCCATCCGCAACGCAATCAGCTTCCCTCTTCGCGCACTTCTCGAGCGGGAGCACATCGAATTCAAGGAAGACTCAATTATCCGTATAGACCCCGAACGCCGTTCTGTGCATCTGCAATCTCAAGAACTGCCCTACGAATACCTTATTCTCGCGACGGGTTCAGAAACGCACTATTTTGATATACCGGGAATTGAACGGTATGCGCGCCCCTTAAAAACAATTGATGACGCGCTTTCAATCCGTAAGGCAATTGCATCTCTTAAGGACGTGCAGGACGGAGAGTCTTCGCATATAACCGTTGTAGGGGGCGGCCCCACGGGCGTCGAAGTCGCCGCGGAAATTCAGATGCGGAATCTGAAGTTTCAAATTTCGCTTCTTGACCCGCATGACCGCATACTCTCGGACTTCGATGCTCGCATCGCCGATATTGTAAAAGAAAAACTTGAGAAACTGGGTGTGCATGTGGTGACGCGGGAGCGCGTCACGCGGGCGACCGATACCGCACTTGTTCTTGAGAGCGGCGAAAAGATATATTTTGATGTACTGCTCTGGACGGGGGGCGTACGCGCCAATAAAGTAACGAACGCGCTTCCCTTCAGAAAGAGTGCGCGCGGAGCAATTGTTGTGGATGAGTTTGCGCGCTGTCAGTACGCAAAGGAGGGCTCTCCCGTAGAAACCCACGTCTACGCTATCGGCGACGTTGCCTACTTCCACGATGAAGATAGGGACCTGACTGCACCTGCGCGTGCGAGGCACGCGATTGTTGAGTCCGAAATCGCCGCGAATCATATGCTCGGCGAAATCGAAAAGGCGGAGAACCTTCCCGTAAAGGCGCGACGAAGCCCCTCGCCCTATGTTGATACGCCGTATGTTATTCCTGTCGGTGGAAAGTATGCGATAACAAAAGTAGGCCCGTTTATTATTCAGGGTTGGATTGCGCACACCTTCTCGCATTTAATTGAGCTCAATTACTTCCTCTCGATTATGCCCTTCGGCACTGCTATTGCCGCATGGTTTAAGAGCTCGCTTACGTTTTAGCGTTTTACTTCTCGTTGACGATATACACGATAAACGCAACGAAACCGATTGCTGCAAGCGCGCCAAAAATGAGCATCATTTGATTTCATTATAGCGCGCAAACAAAATAACCGCCCCTGCGGGCGGATATTTTTTATATACAAAAATACCAGCAAACCCTACTTTCCAAGCCATCGAAACAGCTAGTATCATCGGGATGTAACGCTTTCACTTCTCTGTTCGGAATGGGAAGAGGTGGAGCACGTCACATTAAATCACTGGTATATTGGATTCTACACGTATTTCAAGTAATTGCAAGTTCTATTCGTCCATCAGTAAACGAAATGAACAAGTGAGCGCATTAGTACTCCTCGGCTTAACACGTTACCGTGCTTACACCTAGAGCCTATCAACCTGGTAGTCTTCCAGGGGCTCATGATATCTAATCTTGGGAGAGGCTTCGCGCTTAGATGCTTTCAGCGCTTATCCCGTCCGAACGTAGCTACCCGGCACTTCACTTGGTAGCAAAGCCGGTACACCAGAGGTTCGTTCATCTCGGTCCTCTCGTACTAGAGACGACTTCCCTCAAATATCTACGCCTGCAACAGATAGAGACCAACCTGTCT
>JAKAHO010000020.1 GCA_021814835.1 bacterium | reverse complement strand
GCCGAATGAATTGCAAAAACAGTAACACATGCTAGAATGGTCAGCGTTACATGCGGTGGTAGCTTAGCTGGTTAAAGCGTCGCCCTGTCACGGCGAAGATCGAGGGTTCAAGTCCCTTCCACCGCGCCAAAAGAAAATAAACCCCACATTTTGCGGGGTTTATCTTTGGCGCTGGAGCGACGTGCTTTCGCACGCCGCGGAAGGGACTTGAACGCCGGAGCTTGTCCCGAGTAGTAACGAGGAACGCGAGGCGGTGGCTAGACTAAATCGATTCGACGGAATCGATTTAAGTCGAAGCCTAGGCCCTTCCACCGCGCAAATATAAAAGCACCTTCATAGGTGCCTTTTGTTTGCGCGGTGGAGAGGGAGACAACAGCTTGTCTCGCGGTCGGGACTTGAAGACCGGAGCCTGTGCGAGTCAGCGGACTCGCACGCGAGGTCGTGCCCAGACAATTGCGAGCGGCGGCGAGCAATTAGTCGCGGACTAAGCACTTCCGCCGCGCATTAATAAAAAACACCCATTCGCATGGGTGTTTTTTGTTCTTTATAATCCCGTCCCTCCCACCAAACCCTCTCCCGCCCTCTCTGCGTACCCCTTGATTACTCCGCACGCGTTCCTAAATATTTCTTTATTAAAACCTGTTTTATACCTTTCCATCAGCTCGTTTTCGATGAGTTCGGTATTCACACTTCCTTCCTTCAACAAAGCGCTCAATACCGCGATTTTACAGAGGACATCCATTTGTTCCGGTTCCTCAGGAGCCTTAAACGAACGATCTCGCCTTTGTTCGTATTCGGCAAGTTTTTCCTCCAATTTCTCCACTAATTCGGGATTATTCGGCAAAACAATATGCGCCCCACTCTCCATCGCCCCTTGTTCAAAATTCATATGAGTTTATTATATCAGACTTTTTATTCCTCCTCATACATCTCACCAATACCAAGAATATCCGCCTCATGGAAATGCTTACCCATAAGCTGAAATGCTACCGGTAACTCTCCGCTTCCCACTGTGTACTTTTTGACCGGAATGGAGATTGCAGGAATGCCTGCGAGCGGGGCGGGAATGGTAAAGATATCCGAGAGATACATTGAGAGCGGGTCGCTCGTCTTCTCACCAATTTTGAAAGCGGGGGTCGGCGTTACGGGCGAGAGAATCACATCAACCTCCTTAAATGCTTCATCAAAATCCTGCTTGATAAGACGGCGGACTTTTTGCGCCTTTGCGTAGTATGCGTCGTAGTAGCCCGATGAGAGCACGAAGGTGCCAAGAAGCACGCGGCGGCGCGTTTCGGGACCAAAGCCGTGCGCGCGGTTCTTTAGATACAACTCATTCAATTTCTTTGCGCCTTTCACATCACGCGAGTAGCGGATACCATCAAGACGCGCGAGGTTCGTGGAAACCTCAGCGGGCATAATAATGTAATAGACAGAAAGCGCGTACTTTGTGTGCGGCAAACTCACTTCTTTGAAGGTAAAGCCGAGCTTCTTCAATTTCGTTATCGCCTCCTCTACCCCCTTCGTTACTGCGGGGTCGATGCCTTCGATAAAGTATTCTTTCGGAATGCCGATTTTCAACTTCTTAATGTCCTCTTTCTTCGGCGCGTAGTGGAATGGCTTCATTACTACATCAATGCTCGTTGCGTCATGCACATCCTTTCCTTTAATTGCGTGGAATAAAATCTTTGCGTCCTCAACTGTTTTCGTGAACGGTCCAATCTGATCAAGACTCGACGCCATTGCCGTAAGTCCGAAACGCGACACGGTGCCGTACGTCGGCTTCATACCCACCACACCGCAGAATGCCGCGGGCTGACGGATGGAACCTCCCGTATCAGAGCCCAACCCCGCAAGCGCCATCCCCGCCGCTACCGCTGCAGCCGAGCCTCCTGATGAGCCACCCGCTACACGCGTGCCGTCATGCGGGTTTTTTGTGACGTGGAACGCCGAGTTCTCGGTAGACGAACCCATCGCGAATTCATCTAGGTTCGTTTTCCCTAAAAATACCGCGCGCTCAAATTTCAACTTCTCGATTACCGTTGCATCATAGGCCGCTTCGTAGTGCTCGAGCATCTTCGACGCCGAAGTGGCCGTCACGCCCTTGATAAGCATGTTGTCCTTCACGGCAAGCGGAACGCCCGCGAGTGGAGACAGCTCCTTCCCCGCCGCAATCGCTGCGTCCACTTCTGCCGCTGCCGCGATTGCCGCATCATTCATACGCGTGAGATACGCCCCAACGTTTTTATCATTCGCATCAATCGCTTTTACGTATTCTTGCGTTACCTCGCGCGCCGAAAAATCCTTGGCGATTAACCCCTCGTGCAACGATGCAATGGTGAGCTTCTTGATATCCATATTATTCTCTACCTGCGGCAGATCCTCCTTCGGAGGAAAATACCGGCGGTACCTTCAAAAGACCTGATGCGCTTTCAGGGAATGCTTTGAGCGCCGCACTATTTGCAACGCGGTTTGTTGCGTCCTCGTCATTGCGGAACTGATTAGTAAGCACCGAACCTCCCGCCATCGGCTCTACAGTATCGGTATTTATTTCTTTAAGCTCTTCAAAATGGTCGAACATTGCCGCCAAATCATGCTGGAGCTTCGTTTCTTCGGCTTCCGTAAGCTCGATGCGCGCAAGCGATGCCAAGTGCTTAACCTCCTCTTTCGATATCATATGTTTGTATGAATAGTAAACCAACTGCTAAAAACCGACAACTAACTACTAATAACTCACCGCGCTGCCTACTTGGCACTCAACAATTTTTGAAAATCCCCCTCCCGTAGAACAGCCACGCCAAACTTTTCGGCTGCCGCAAACTTTGAACCGGGGTTCTCTCCTACCACTACATAACTCGTTTTCTTTGAAACGCTTTCCGCGATTTCACCGCCCCGAATACGCACTGCTTCCTTTGCCTCGTCGCGTGTCATTGAGGAGAGCGTTCCCGTGAGAACAAATGTTTTACCCGCCAAGACGGCGCTTTTTGCGCCCGCTGTTTTCTGCGGTGCGAACCTCACCCCCGCCTTTTCAAAATCGCGCAATAATGTGCGGTTCCGCGCTTCCTTAAACCACGCCGCAATACTCTCCGCAACCTTTGGACCCACATCGGGAAGCTCCATCAGGCTTTCAGCGGTTTGTTTCCCAAAATACTCGGCAACGTCTTTAGGACTCTCTGCATCCGCACCGCTCTTCCAGATTGCAGACGAGAGCGTGCGCGCGGTCTCCTCCCCCACGTGAAAAATGCCAAGACTGTAAATAAACCTCGGCAATGCCGTATTCTTTTTTTCTGCCACCTCTTTTATTATTTTCTCCGCTGACTTTGCGCCGAATCTTGGAAGCGCCGCCACATCTCCTTCGTGGAGCGTAAAAATATCGGGCGCATCAGCGATCAGCCCCTCATCAAGGAAACGGTCAACGATTTTCGGACCTAATCCTCGAATATCGAATGCGGGGCGGGACACGAAGTGATAGAGCGCTTCCCTGTGGCGCGCGCCGCACATCGGGTTTGAACACCTGTACGCGACGCCGTCTTTTACTACTTTTGAACCGTCCACGGGACACACTGGGGGCATCGCGAACTTCTTTTCTTTCCCCGTCCTCAGATTCACAAGCGTTTCCGTAATCTGCGGAATAACATCGCCCGCGCGGCTCACGACCACCGTGTCGCCGATGCGAAGCCCTAATCTTTCTATTTCATCATAATTATGGAGCGTTGCGTGCTGGATAGTGACTCCGCCGACATTCACGGGCTCAAGTTCAGCAACGGGAGTAAGCACTCCCGTACGGCCGACCTGCACCTTAATATCAATGATTCTCGTCGTCGCCTCTTTCGGAGAAAACTTATAAGCAATTGCTCCGCGAGGCGCCTTGCCCGCAACGCCTCCGCGTGCGAACGCGTCATTGCTGTTCGCAATAACCACCACCCCGTCAATTTCATAGGGAATCTTTTCGCGGTGCGTATCCCAGTATTCGCGGAATGCGAACACATCTTCAAGCGACGCCACGCGCTTGTTATGCGGATTTGTTTTAAAACCGAAGGCTTTCAATAATGCGTGCTCCTCTTCATGCACTTTCTGACCGAGGTCAGTCACTATCGCATACTCAAACGAATCGAGCTTGCGGGCGGCAGTCACTTTCGGATCGAGCTGACGCAATGAACCTGCGGCTACATTGCGCGGATTCGCGTACGGTTTCTCCCCCGCTTCAAGCTGTTCCCGGTTCATCCGCTTGAACTCCTTGGTGCTTAAGAATACCTCTCCGCGCACCACAAGGCGCTTCGTGCCGAGCATAAACCGCTTCGGGTCAAGCCCCGATTCCTTCACAGAACGCGTCACATCTTCAACGGGGAGCAATCTCAGGGGAATCGCCTCAATGGTACGCAGGTTTTGCGTGATGTCCTCGCCGATATGCCCGTCCCCGCGCGTAGACCCTTGTACCAGCACACCGTCTTCATATACGAGCTCAATTGCGAGACCGTCGATTTTTAGTTCACAATAAAATTCTTTCTTTGCGTCACCGCCGATATATTTTTCAAAACGCGCAAACCACTCGCGCATATCAGTTTCGGAGAACGCGTCATTAAACGAGAGCATGCGCGACTCATGCGTTACTTTTTTAAATTCCGGCAGGGGCTTCCCGCCCACTCGCTGCGTGGGAGAGTCGGGCGTCACGAACTTTGGAAATGCATTCTCCAAATCAAAAAGCTCCTTCTTCAGAGAATCGAGCGCTTCAGGAGAAATAAGCTCCTTGTCTTCTACGTGGTACGCATACCGCAACCTGTCGATTTCCGACTTCAACGCGGTAATTCTTTTTTTTGCTTCTCGCTCATCCATACGTTATGGAATGAAGTGGATAACGGTGGATGTACTTGCGGAAACTCCGCCCTGCGAACAAATGAGCGAAAGCGTAATCGGCGGATTTTGCGCGCCGATATCAATAACTTGCGGACCGCTCAATGCCGTCGTTGACCACACTCCGACAGGATTTGAAGAACCCGCGCAAGTTGTCACATTGCTCGTAGTCCACGAAACCGTGATATTCGTCGGCGAAGCGACGGGCGCGGTCGTATCGGGGTTCCCCGTATGAAATGGGCAATCGCCTGAGCACGGCGAACCCACGATATTTGCGTTGCCCGAGATATCAAATTGTGTAATTTGCGGTTGGGGCTGAGGCGAAGAGGTTGCCGAAGAAATATACGATTCGAGCGCGCGCACGGCGCCCCCCGACTCCCCTTGCGACCGCACCACAATGTTCTGACCTACAATCGCCCAGGATGACGTCACTGATGATCCGTTTGAGAATGATGGCGGAGGAACAGAATTTCTTATGCTGTACGTTTCTTTTTCGATTCCCGCGTCAGCAGCAAAAAATGCCTTAGTTGAATTCACCACATCATTTGTCTGACGTAATTGATATTTTAAAAGCAACCCCGCGATGGCGGTTGCGCCGATCAACACGCCGCCGATTACCATTACACTCAACAGGAGCGACTGGCCCGATTCATTACTGTAAAGTTTTCGTAATAATTTTATAGCCATATTATAAGGGGCAAACGCTGAAATGCGTAAACCGCGCAAGCCAGCCTGCGGGGCAGACGCCTATCGTCGAAATATCGCTCGGCAATACGCGCGAACTTATCGTTGTCTCTATGTTTGCGCCCTTATCATCAACGCCGAGATTGCGGGGCGAGATGTTACCGAGAATGGTAATGAGCCACGGATTGCCCGCCGAACCATTCTGACTTACACGAAAGCACACGCGGTTCGCCTTTACGTTCGGCGAGGTAATATCCGACGTTACTCCCATTTCCTCGGTACGCTCAAGCGTGCTTGATGTCGTATTCCATTCGTATGCCACTACCGCCGTTGATGCGCCTCTGAAACGGCGAAATGCAAGTCCCGCAGAAAAATCAGGAAGCAGCGCGCTACAGGGCGCGGTTGACGTTGTAAAATTATAGCCAAGCCTTATTTCGCGCGACATCTGCTCAATCATAAGACTGGTATTGCTGCTCGCCTCAATCGAAGCGCCCAGTATTTTCTGCGTGTGCAATGTCTGAATAAACAGACCGCTGATGATCGACATTGCCACAGAAAAAACCGAGAGCGCGACCATAAGCTCCAGAATAGTAAAACCTTCGTTGTTTCTCAGTGTCTTCATAAATGATTATTGGCGCCAGTTATAAAAATGATCTTCAATAACAATGGGATCTTCGCCCGCCATGCGGACCGTAGAACTCACGCTCACTTCATACACGCCGTTCGCATCGGAAATCTTCGTTGCGGTAATATCACGAATGAATCCGCTGTTTATCGACGTGGCAACCTTCTGATATGAGTATGTGCCGTTGTTGTACGACAACGCGTTGCCGTTCTGCGTCGTAATTGCCGCAGGCTCGTCGTAGCTCACCTGAAACGGGCTCGGCGGAAGACTGCTCCCCCACACTGCCCCCAACGCAAAATCTCTATCAAGCATATTGCCCACCAACTCAACGCCCTCGGCAGCAAGGTGGGAGCCGATAAGCCTCTGGTTCGCCAGCGCGTTGTAGTGCAATGAATTCGTCACAAGCGAAAGCGCCGACACGAGCGCCGTGAGCGCGATACTTATCGCCACAATCGACTCAATCATTATTTGCCCCTCATTATGCTTCGCGCGTTTCATCGCATTATTTAGTAATAAGTTGTCCGCCGGCGATTATTGTCGTGTCTCCGAATCTCCCGCTTGCACTCGTCACGCGCGCAGTAACAGGGAATGCTCCCGTTGATGTCGCGGAAAGATCGGGCGGGACAAACAGGACGTCGGCGCCCCCGTTGGGCAACGACAATGTAATCGCATCATCTAGGGGCACCTCCTCAATCAGCTCACTCGCACCGTTATAAAAACTTCCCGACGCGGCAAGCGACGGCGTGTATGAGCCATCGGCATTGAGACAGGTGTAAATAGTTGTCGCGGGTTTAATGTCCTCAAAAATGAGTACGCTTCCCTTTGCGGTATCAAAATGCACGCCAAAGGCGCACGCAAAACTTCCGACAGGAACGTCTTTTCCGATATAACGCTCCGCCGCGAACGACTTCGCGCGGTTAATCGCGCCCGCAATAAGCGACTGCGATTTAAATATACGGAGCTGTTCCTCTGAAGAATGGTTATAACTTATGGAGATGCTCGTAATCATCGCGATGATGGCGGTTGCCACAATAATATCCATCAGCGAAAAGCCGCCCCGATTACGGACGTGCCCCCAAAATGTGTGCAACAATATTTTCACGCGCTGCATAGCTTCTCTTTCATTATACAGTGCGCGCACGAAAAAAGAATAAGGCTCAGAGGTGAAACATACCGAAATAAGCGCTCAAGAGTGCATGACCGAAGAAAAAGGTGAGTGCGAATCCGAGCGTGAAAAACGGCGCAAACGGGACCTTGTCCCGCATATGGCTCTTATTGAAAAGCATAAGCCCCACGCTGATAATTCCCCCAAGCACGAACGAGAGCATTATCGTAAGCCCCACATCGGGCCAGCCAAGCGCCAACCCCGCCGCAAGCGCCAACTTCACATCGCCGAAGCCTATTCCCCTTCCCCGCGTCACAAGGCTCAACATCAAGAAGAATGCGAAGCCTGCCGCGGCGCCCAATGCGTGGTTTGCAAGAATATTCTGAAACGGCGAGAGGAGAAGCACGTACTGCTGTAAAAATGAGTCTCTGAACTGAAAGAGAAGTCCCTGCGGATTGAATGCCATAATACCCGCATTCACTGCGCCGATAGCCCCCAGCAAGAGATTCAGCTCATTCGGTATAAGATAGTGGCGCAAATCGATGACCGTAATGAGAAGCAGTATGAAAAAAATGGCGACCCAGCCCGCAACGACAATGTAGTACCAGTAGGGGGCGAGGAGGGCAAAGAAATTCACTGATGCCACACCATAGAACCCGTTCAAAAAATACGGCACCGCCGCAGTAATTGCTCCACCCGCGAGTTCAACGAGTGGATACTGCACGGTGAGCGCGATGCCGCACGAACGGCACTTCCCGCGTTGCACTAAAAAACTGAATACAGGAATAAGCTCATACCACTGGAGCGTGCGCCTGCACTGCATACAGCCGGAACGACCCGAGAGGCTTGGGCCGGAAAACACGTTCCTATCGGGGTCATAGCGAAGGATGAGTACGTTCGCGAAGCTCCCGAGCGCCAGTCCCGCTACAAACAACAATGAGTAATAGACAATATTCATCCTGTTAAAAAATTACAAATAGTTCCTGTGAGTGTTCATTAATAATGCCACCGATGAAACGGCTAGTCTAGAAATACGGATGGTTAATCTTCTAACGGGATTCATTACAATCCTACATTCACACAATACGCATTCTGACTCTCACACGTGCACTGCGTCGGGGGCTCCTGTGTGCTCCCCTGCGGGCTTATATCGAAACTTGCAGCGTCGGGGCGCGAGTAACTCATTATTTCAGGGGGTCTCGTGTTTTCAAGACACGCGCCAAGCATATACGCATTCGAGTTCACCTGAATGTATCCATACCTGCCGCCCTGAGGGTCGGTGGGCAATTCTTTAATGAGGTCGTACAAATCTTCCGATTTCGGATAAGCGCGCGACGTCGAGTAAAGATTCTCGAGTCCGTTCTGAATCTGCCGGATATCCGCGAAACGGCGCGCATCGCGTGCGCGCCGTCTTGCATCGCTAAGCCCCACGAGAATGGTGGAAGAGAGCAATCCGATGATTGCGACAACTACCAACATTTCAATTAATGTGAAGCCCGAGCGTTTCATGTTTTAGGTTGATTATTGAGCGCTTGTCTTGCAGAAGTAGTACGGTCTTCCCGCTTGGCAGGGCGGGGTTACGCTCACGCCGGGAAGGCCTGCGCACTGAGCGGGGATTGCCACGGCCGCTCCATTTTCCGACGTTTCCATGCATGCCATCGCCGCCGATGACGTTGGTCCTCCGGAGTAATAATACGTTTCTCCTGATTGGGGCGCTGTTGGCAAGACGATTGTCGCCGGATAGCCCGCATTCGTGAACTGCACCTCTGCAGAGTTCATAACCTGTTGGATGTCCGCTAAACGCTTTGCATCACGCGCCTTTTGACGCGCGCCGCTCAAACCTACCACCACCACTGAGCTCAAAAGACCGATAATTGCCACCACCACGAGCATTTCGATAAGGGTAAAACCTTTTCTGTTATTCATTGTTGTATTCTTTATTGATATTTTTTGACTCTCACCGACCTTTTAATAATTCCCTCTATTATACACTATATTGAATTCGTAAGATTATAGAGCGGTAATAGAATGGCAGCAAAAAGACCGGCAACCATCACACCGATAACCACGAGGAGCGCCGGCTGAATGAGCTCCACGAGGTTTCCCACCTTGTCGTCCACCTGACGGCCGTAATAATCGCTGATTTTTGATAAAAGAACTTCAAGACGGCCCGTTGACTCGCCTACCGCAATAAGCTGGCCGACGAGCGGGGGGAAGTACGGCGCCTCCTTTAATGCCTGCGAAAGGAGCTGGCCCTTGCGGATATTTTGCGCGGTCTCGTGCAAAATATCGCGGTACACGTAGTTGCCGATGGTGTGCGAGGAGATTTCTACCGCCTGCGGGATGGTAAGACCTCCCTGAATGAGCACTTTTGTCGATTCCGCAAAACGCGCGAGGTACAAATACTGGAACAGCGTTCCGAAAATGGGCAACCGCAGGCTAATTTCATCCACAATCGCCTTTCCCTCCGCCGTCTGCATATAGTCGATAAAGAGAATTACGGAAACAACCGTCACAATGAGCATTATCCACCAGTATCCGGAGAGGAATCCGCTAATACCGATGACTACTTTTGTCGCGAGCGGCAGCGCCACCTTTGACTCCGTGAATATCGGCATCATCTGCGGGAGCACCATCGTCATCATCACGAACACTACGACAATAAAGAGACCGATAACGAACGCGGGATAAATAAGCGCGTTGCGGAGTTTGCCCACAAGAATCGACTGCTTTTCGAGATAATCCGCAAGGAAGTCCAAAATTTCACTTAAACGCCCCGTAACTTCAGCGGATTTCACCATATTCACATAGAATTCTGAAAATACGCCCGGGTGGCGGCCCAGCGCCTGCGAGAGCGAGAAGCCCGAATCAACGTCAGACGCGATTTCTGTAATGATTTCTTTGAGCACGGGGCGCGTCGTCTGTGCATACAAACTCCTTAAGCTCTCACCCACCGGGACCTGCGAGGAAAGAAGGGTTGCAAACTGGCGCGTGAAAATCATAATATCCATCATCTTCACCCGCTCGAAGAAGTTCGTGAGGCGCAACAACATCGAGTCTTCCCTAACCGCCTCGACACTCAGTACAAAAAGCTCGTGCCCCAGCAATATTGCCGCGGCCGCATCATGAGAAGCGGCCTCCACATTTCCCACCTGGAGTTCGCCTTCTTTTGTTCGCGCCTTGTAGTTAAACTTCATTCCTTATTTATTATACCAGCCCCGCCTCCCCGCCCTTACGTCCTCTCAAGCAAAATACGAAGTTCGGCGGGATTTAACGAGTGGCGCTCCGCTTCCTCAAGCGAGATTTCGCGCTTCTTCACGAGGCTCACGAGCGAGCGATTCAATGACATCATACCCTCCTGCACGCTTGTCTCAATTACGAGGTCAATCTGATAAATCTTTTTCTCGCGGATGAGATTGCGGATTGCGGAATTAGTGAGGAGTATTTCCATCGCGGGAATACGCCCCCCGCCCATACGCGGGATAAGACGCTGAGAAACGATGCCGACCAGCGTTGAGGCGAGCTGAGAAATGACCTGCCCCTGCTGTTCCGGCGGGAAGCTGTCGATGATGCGGTCAATGGTCTGCGACGCGGAGTTTGTGTGAAGCGTTGAGAACACCAAGTGGCCCGTTTCGGCCGCCGTCATTGCGGTCGCAATTGTTTCGGGGTCGCGCATCTCGCCGATCATAATAACGTCGGGGTCCTGGCGGAGAATCGCACGGAGCGCATCGTGGAATGAGAGCGTGTCCTGCCCCACTTCGCGCTGAGAGATAATACAACGGTCCTGCGCAAACAAATATTCAATCGGGTCTTCAACCGTAATGATATGGTCGGTCTTTGTGTGGTTGATTTCATCCACGACTGCCGCAAGCGTCGTTGATTTTCCGTGGCCCGCGGGACCCACCACGAGTACGAAACCTTGGCTCAATTTTGCAAAATCGTGAAGAAGCGGAGGAAGATTCAGTTCTTCCACCGTTTTAATCTGCGACGGAATGACGCGCAGCGCCGCCGCCATAAATCCGCGCT
>JAKAHO010000019.1 GCA_021814835.1 bacterium | reverse complement strand
TGCGGGGATGGGATTTGAACCCATGGCCTTCAGGTTATGAGCCTGACGAGCAACCGGACCGCTCTCCCCCGCAGGGAAACCATACCAGTAACTCGGGAAAATTTCAAGGTGTTTTGCATGTATTCGTACAGAAGGTATAATGAAAAAACGTTATGGACATTACGAATTTGCGTGCGCGGGCAATAAAAGATATTGAAAGTGCGACTGACGCGAAAGTCTGCGAGGCGGCGCGCGTGCGCTATTTGGGAAGAAAGGAGGGCGAGCTCACTGAAGTGCTGCGCGGGTTGAGCAAGATGTCGGTTGAGGAGAAGCGCCGCGTGGGAACCGAAGCAAATGAACTGAAGCAGGAACTCGAAGCGCTTCTTACAAAGAAGCTCAGCGAGCTCTCCGCGCACGGAAAGAAACACACGCATGTGGACGTGACGCGTCCGGGCAAGAAAATGGCGTTAGGTCACGAACACCCGCTTACAAAGATAGATGCGCAGGTGCGCGAGATATTTTCATCGATGAATTTTTCGGTAGTCGAGGGCCCCGAACTCGAGGAAGAACATTACAACTTTGACGCATTGAATATCCCCGCAGATCACCCCGCGCGCGATATGTGGGACACGTTTTGGGTAAAGAACGAGGTCTCGAAAAAGAAGATGCTGATGCGTACGCACACCTCGCCGATGCAGGTGCGGTACATGGAGGCGCATGAGGCCCCATTCCAGATAATCGTTCCGGGCCGTACGTTCCGTTATGAGGCGACTGATGCGTCGCACGAAATAAACTTCTATCAGGTGGAGGGCTTGGTGGTGGGGCCTGATATCACGCTCGCAAACTTCAAGTACATTATTGAAACCTTTTTCAAGAAATTCTTCGGCAAAGAATTGGAATTCCGCTATCGTCCGAGTTATTTCCCGTTTGTGGAACCCGGCGTTGAGTTGGATATCCGCCTTCCGGGAGGGAAGTGGCTTGAAGTGATGGGTGCGGGCATGGTGCACCGCAATGTGTTCGATGCGGTGAAATATGATTATCGAAAAGTGCAGGGCTTCGCATTTGGTATGGGGCTCGACCGCCTCGCGATGATTAAGTACGGCATTCCCGACATCCGCCTCTTTTATTCGGGCGATGTGAGATTCATAAAGCAATTCTAACAGCGATGGAACGATTCAACGAGACAAAAGAAACAGGGAGCCCATTGGCGCTTTTTCGTGCAAAGATGGAGGCGAGAAAACGTGCTGATATTGAGCGGGGCGCTCCGGTCCATCTTTTTGAGGTGGATATAGCGGAACTTACCGATGAGGATAGAGAGGTGTGGGACAAAGTGGAAGACAGTTCGATTTCCCGCGAGGAATTAAGGCGCTATTGCGACTCCGTTTTATATGATGAGCGCGGCCTTAAAGTAGCAAGCCGAAGCAGAAAAGATTTTTTAGCGTTCATAAATAATGTGGTGGCGCCAATGTTTTTAAAGAGAGAAGAAAACGAATCCACACATAAAGAATAATATGAAATTTTCCTACACATTACTGAAGCAGTTTGTGCCGAAGCTCGGGAGCAAGGCGCAGGCGACGGATCTCCTCTCCGCCTACTCATTTGAGGCGGAAGAGGCGCAGGGGGGTACCATTGAAATAAAGATTCCCGCAAACCGCTATTCGGATGCCTCGTCGCATGCGGGTATTGCGCGCGAGCTCTCTGCGGCGCTGGATGTCCCGCTCGCATTGAGAAATTTTAAGAACCTTCCGTTTATTGAGTGGAAAGAAAAAGCGAAGAAGGCGCCAAAGAAGTTTTCGATTACCGTAGAAGACGAAACGCTCTGCCCGCGGTATAGCGCGCAGTATTTTGAACGCGTAACAATCGGCCCGTCTCCCAAGTGGTTGCAGGCAGTACTCACGGAGTGCGGACTTCGCCCTATCAATAATGTGGTGGACATAATGAACTACGTGATGATTGAAACGGGTCAGCCCCTGCACGCATTTGATTTCGACAAACTTTCCGGAAAAAGAAAACCGGAAATTATTGTGCGCCGCGCAAAGAAGGGCGAGCATATCACCTCAATCGATGGCGTAAAGTATTCGTTGACCCCTGAAATGCTGGTGATTGCCGACCCCGAGAAGCCGCTCGCAATCGCGGGCATAAAAGGCGGTACGGGCTGTGAGGTAACCGAGAGTACGACGCGCATTCTCGTTGAGGCCGCGAACTTTGACGGCGTGTCTATTATGAAGGCCTCAAGAAAGCTTGGACTCACAACGGACGCATCTCAGCGCTTCTCGCACGATATCAGCGTCTCGCTCACTGAAGCGGGCTTGAACCGTGCGGCGCAGGCACTCCAGTCGCTCGCAGGCGCGCTTCCCGGCGAACGTTTTGATTCGCTCGCAAAGCCCATTCCGAAAAAAGTCCTCGCGTTTGATGTGGAGGCGTGCAATAAGCTCCTCGGCACATCATTTAGCGAAAAGGAAGCGGCGGGCTACTTGCGCCGGCTCGGCTTCAAAAATCTCAAGAAGAACATGTGGGAAGCTCCGCAAGAGAGAACGGATATCGAAACAAACGAGGACCTCTCGGAAGAAGTGATACGAATGTATGGAATAGGGAAGTTGAAGGCGGTGGCACCCCGCGTACCGCTTATGGCACCCGTCGCGAATAATCTTATTACGACAAAAACGCTTGTGCGCTCGATGCTGCGCGGATTCGGCATAGATGAAGTGTACAACCACACCTTTATTTCCAAGGACGATATTTCGCGCGGCGAGTTGTGGACGGGTTCCGCAATTGCGCTTGAAAATCCCGTAAGCGCCGAATATGAGTACTTACGCGCAGCGCTTGCGTATAGCGTTGTGAAAAACGTTGATGAGAATTTCAAATATTACGATACGGTCCGCATATTTGAAATCGGCAATGTGTTCCGCAATGACGGAAAGCATTTGCACGAGCGTACGCATCTCTGTATCGCGCTCGGCACGAAGGGTAATGAAACATTCTTTGAATTGAAGGGAATTATTATCCGCATGTTGGAGGGTCTTGGACTCGCAGATGTCTCAATGAGGGAATTAGCCGCCACCGACAAATCCTTCTTTATGGAGAACAGTCTGGAGGTGAAGTCGGGCGACACGCTTCTCGGATATCTCGGTTTTTCGCGTAAGAACGTGAGTATTGCAGAACTTGACCTTGAGGCAATCGTAAAACACGCGGAAGGAGACCGTGAATACGAGCCGCTCCAGAAATATCCCGAAGTTATGCGCGACGTCTCGATGTTTATATCGCTCGATACGCGTATCGGAGAGATAATGCAGGCGGTAGAGGAGGCGAATGAGAAACTTATTGTGGACGTGGATCTTGTTGACGAGTATGCCGATGACGCGTTTTCCGATAAGCAGAGCATCACTCTCCGCGTGGTGTTTCAGGCGAAAGACAGGACGCTCACGAGTGATGAGGTTGATAAAGAGATGAAGCGCGTGAGGGAGATGCTCACAGCTCAGTTCAAAGCACAGACACGATAATAAAATACCGCCCGTAGGGGCGGTATTTTATTCCCAGTGGATATCGCGGCGAAACACGGCGAGTCGCTCCCGCATCGCATCATGCTTTTTGAGCGTTGAGTCCTTTTTGAGAAGCGCCGCGACCGCCTCACGCGCATGCTTCACGAGGTCGGGGTTCTGTATTGCTTTCATTGCCAAATCGGGCATGCCTGTCTGCGCATCGCCGAGGAACTCGCCGGGACCGCGCAGTTTTAAATCCTGCTCGGCGAGTTCAAATCCATTTTTCGCGTTCACGAGCGCCTTGAGGCGCGTGCGGGTCGTGGCGGCAGAGGAGTCCGTGAAAAGCATGCAGTATGACTGATGCTCGCCGCGTCCCACGCGCCCCTTGAACTGATAGAGCTGGGCAAGGCCGAATCGCTCGGAGCCCTCAATCATCATAATAGTCGCGTTCGGTATATCGATGCCGACCTCAATAACGGATGTGGCGACGAGAATATTGATCTCGTTCTTCTGGAATGCATGCATAACCGACGCCTTTTCTTTCGCGGGCATCTTGCCGTGGAGCATGCTGACTTTGAGGTCAGGAAAAATGTTTCGTGAAAGTTTCTCGTGTTCTTCTTTTACCGATTTTACTTCCCGCGCAATAAACGAGGTCGCGCTATCGCTCTCTTCAGGTTTCTCGATACGCGGGCATATCACAAACGCTTGTCTGCCCGCGGCAATCTCATCGCGGATAAACCGGTACGCATTCGTGCGCTCCTCGGGGAGTACAACGCGCGAGATAATGGGTTTTCTGTTTTTAGGAAGCTCGGTAATGAGCGAGAGGTCGAGATCTCCAAAAAGCGTGAGCGAGAGCGTGCGGGGGATGGGTGTCGCGGACATTGAGAGGAAGTGCGGTATGAGCGTCTTGCCGTGCTCAAGCGCCGCGCGCTGGCGCACGCCGAAACGGTGCTGTTCATCAACAATAACAAGCGCGAGCGAGTGAAACGCGACAGTCTTTTGAATAAGCGCGTGCGTGCCTATCACAATATGTACTTTTCCTGATGCTATCTCGCGCAAAAGAGAGGTTTTCGTGGTGGCGGACTCTAAGCCGTGGCCGTATGAAATGCGCGCCTCGCTGGCAGTAAGGAGCGCAACGCCGCGCTCATACTGAGAGAAGAGCTTGTTGAACGTGTGGTAGTGCTGGCGCGCGAGAAGTTCCGTGGGCGCCATAAATGCAGTTTGTGCTCCGCGTTCGGCGGTGGCATACGCAACGAGGCCCGCAATAACCGTTTTACCGGAGCCCACATCGCCCTGCAGGATGCGGTTCATGGGGTGCGGCTTCTCAATATCCTGCAATATTTCCCAGAGCGATTGTTTTTGAGAATGGGTAAGTTCGAACGGAAGCTTTGCGATGAGCGATTTGATAAGCTCAACACTCTCGGCGACCGCAAGTGCAGGCCGCTCCGCGAGCTTCATTCTCTCAAGCGCAGAAGCAAGCTGAAGAAAGAAAAGGTCCTCGAATGCAAACCGTCTGCGCGCGGACATTGCATCCTCAATCGTTTCAGGAAAATGAATGGTCTGGAGCGCGCTATTCACTTCGGGAATGTTCTGGCTCTCAAGCATTTCTACGGGGAAGAGTTCGGGGATTTCGGGGAGACGCTTCAGAAGCGGTTGGATAAGATAACGAAGCCCCTTTGAAGTAAGTCCGCGCGTTTCGGAATACACAGGAACAATACGCGCGGTGTGCTTGGTCTCGTGGTGCTCGTGCTCGGAGACGAGTTCGTAGGTCGGATTCGAGAGATATATCTCTCCGCTTTTTTTTGATATCACCACTTTTCCCGCGAAGTTCGCGATGCGTCCCGGTTGGAGTGCGTTCTTAATGTACGGCTGGTTAAACCACGTTGCGCGGATGGTTCCCGTGTTGTCCGAGAGTTCTGCTTCGACGAGATTTAAGCCGCGCCGCCACGTGTTGCGGCTTTTTATGGATTCAACCGCGGCAGTGATAGTTATTTCCTGACCGGGCTCGAGCTCTTCAATTGTGTAGACGCGGGAAAAGTCCTCATAGCGGACAGGGAAGTGCGAGAGGAGGTCGCGTACAGTTTCTATGCCAAGTTTTTTTAATTTGGAGATGAAGCGTGCCTGAAATCCGTCAATACGCTCTAAGGGCGTCGCGAGGTCCACCATTGCCGCATAGTATAATATTTTTTCGGTATTATTTCTATTGCATGTAATGCATTGCCAAATCGAAGAAAATTGGTATACTAGTTTCGTATCCGATGCCCCTATAGCTCAACGGTAGAGCAGTTGCCTCTTAAGCAATTGGTTCTAGGTTCAAATCCTAGTGGGGGCACACAATTTATATCCTCAATGTTCCATTGAGGATATATACCCCTCACGAGGATTTGAACGAGGGGTGGGTCGGAGGGGAAGCAACCGCGCCCCCTCCGTGGAGGAGATTATTCAGAACCGAGGGTTCTGAAAGCGCAGTCCCGAAGGGACGAGCAGTTCAATTTCCTAGTGGGGGTACTCGTCCTGAGGGGGCACAAGAGAATTATTTATCTTTTCCGAACGCCGTGCCCGCACGAAAGTACTCTTTCTGCGCGGGTATAAATCGTGGACGGATGAACTTTTCTCCTGAATCGAATACAATAAGCAATATGCCCCTGTAGTGAAACGGATATCACGACAGGCTTCGAACCTGTTATTGGGGGTTCAAATCCCTCCGGGGGCACAAGAAGAAAACGATTTATCGTTTTCTCCGCCCCCCCAGGGATTTGAATGGGAAAGGGGTCGGGGAAACGGGAGTTTCCCCGTGGCGGAGCTTACGAACCGCTGGGTTCGTAAGAGCGAACGACGAGTGAGCGATGTTCAATTTCCCTCCGGGGGCACACGAGTCTTACGAATGAGCACATGAGCGAGATGCTTGAGCGTCTCGCGCGAGGGTTTGAACCGCCGGAGCTTGTCCCGAGGAGTCGAAGCGAAGCGCAAATCCCTCCGTTGTTGAAGAAGACGCAGATGCGGGTATGGATTATAATCAAGCTGATGAAGACGAAGATTCCTTCAGAAATAGAAAATATCGCGCGCGTACTCGCTGACGCGGGCTTTGAGGCATACCTTGTGGGTGGTTGTCTGCGGGATATGTTGCTGGGCGTGGCTCCTAAAGATTGGGATATTGCGACGAATGCGACGCCTGAGGAAACGCAGAAACTTTTTATTACCTACGGCGGACGCACGAAAGAAGACCCCGCAACCGTCTATGAAAATAATTTTGGCACGGTAGGTATCAAAACGCCCTCAGAAGATGCGACATTGAAGATCGTAGAGGTCACCACGTTCCGTATTGAGAGCGCGTATTCCGACAAGCGCCACCCCGACGAAGTTAAATTCGCGAAGACAATCGAAGAGGATCTCTCGCGCCGTGATTTCACGGTGAACGCGATGGCGTTCAACCTTTCGAATAAAACACTTACGAAGTCGCATCTCGTAGACCCCTTTAAGGGAATAGAGGATTTGCAAAATAAAGCGCTTCGCACGGTGGGAGACCCGCATGCGCGGTTTACCGAGGATGCCTTGCGGCTTATGCGCGCGGTCCGCTTTTCTGCCCAGCTTGGATTCAAGCTTGAGCATAAAACGCGTGAGAGCGTGATGGCGAATGCAGGGCTTTTGGAGTCTATCGCGAAAGAACGCATCCGCGACGAACTTATGAAGCTGGTGATGACGCCCCGCGCAGCCGAGGGCATCATCGAGATGGAGGATTTGGGGTTAATGAAGTACGTAATTCCTGAATTGCGCGAAGGACTCGGCTGTGGTCAGAATAAGCACCACATTTATACAGTGTTCGACCACAACGTGCGCGCATTGAATTATGCCGTTGAAAAGGAATACTCGCTTGTGGTGCGTCTTTCTTCTCTTCTGCATGACGTGGGGAAACCCCGCACCAAGGGAGGCGATGGGCCTGATTCGACGTTCCACAACCACGAAGTGGTGGGCGCGAAGATGACGCTCAAAATTATGGACCGTCTGAAGTTTCCGAAAGATATTGCAGAGCGCGTGACGCATCTCGTGCGTTGCCACTTGTTCTATTACAATGTGGGCGAGGTAACCGAGGCGGGTGTGCGCCGCTTCTTGAGCCGTGTGGGTCCCGAAAATGTGGATGACCTTCTGAAGGTGCGCGAGGCAGATCGTATCGGCTCAGGCGTGCCGAAAGCCTTTCCGTATAAGTTGCGCCATCTCCTCTTTATGATTGAGAAGGTAAAGAACGACCCGATTAGTCCTAAGATGCTGAAGCTCAACGGCAACGAGCTTATGGAGCTGCTTCAAATTAAACCAAGCAGAAAAATTGGCTACATTTTAGCGATACTTTTGGACGATGTAATTGCCGATCCACAAAAAAATGAAAAGGAATATCTTTCACGCAGGGCAATCGAATTGAATCTGTTGGACGACGGCGAGCTCATCGCGATGTCTGATAAGGCGCGGGAGCAAAAGGAGGAATTCGAGTCGGGGGTTGAGGAAGAGATGAAGAAAAAGTTCAAGGTGCAGTAAAACAAAAGACCCCGATGCGGGGCCTTTTGTTATTTGTCGGGCTGCTGGGAATTGAACCCAGTCTACACGCACCCGAAGCGTGCGTACTACCGGTATACTACAGCCCGAAACGAGGAGTGAAATAAACAGCAGGTTCATTTCATCCGAGTGTACGGGATGCAACCTTCTGAGGTTACAGCCAGAGTCACTCATACAATACCCCTCTAATATATATGAGATGCGGCATTTAGTAAATAACGAAAGGCAGTAAGACAAATAGAGCCACCGCGTCTATAATAGTACATATGAAGGCGATACTGTTTGGAGCGCATAGCCACGAGGCGACTGAGCTCGTCAAAAAAGAAGGGTTCACACTTCTAGAGAAAAATCCCGATATTATTATTTGCTATGGAGGAGACGGCACGATTCTTCGTGCGGAACACGAATATCCCGGAGTGCCGAAGGTGGCGCTTCGCGACAGCCGTGTGTGCAAATTGTGTTCAGCGCTTACTAATGAGGAAGTATTGAAACGGGTGAAAGCAGGGAAGTACAAAGAAGAGAGGGTGTGGAAGCTAGAGTGCCGCGCAAAAGGAAAAACGCTCTACGGCGTGAATGATATCGTGATTCACAATAAAGATCCGCGCCACGCAATGCGGTATGCGCTTTCAATTGACGGCGTGCGCCTGGGCGGCGAGGAAATCATCGGCGATGGCGTGGTGCTCGCGACGCCGCTCGGATCCACGGGCTACTACCGGTCGATTGCGGACAGCTTTTTTGAGGTGGGAATCGGTCTCGCATTCAATAATTCAACCGAACAGGTGGACCATATGGTGTTGAACGAAGAGCGGGAGGTGAGTGTGCGCGTGGTGCGCGGTCCGGCTATGGTTTATGCGGACAATCAGACAGATTTTATTGAGCTTAAGGAAGGGGAGGAGGTGAGGATTGTAAAATCAAAAAAAATCGCTACAATAGTGAGAGTTTCCTAAGCATTGGTCGGGCCTATGGTTCAGTGGTAGAACACGGCATTCGCATTGCCGGGACGGCAGTTCGATTCTGCCTAGGTCCACAAACGCAAAACACCCCAAATGGGGTGTTTTGTATATGCTAATATTTATAGGAGTAAGCGTGATGATTGTCGCAGCCATGTTCTTTTATTCTTGGTTGCTCGCGCCCCGCAAGAAACCGCTTTATTCAGCATTGCGGAAAGAGACCGACCCCCTTGCACCCCATTCGCCGGAAAACGAAAAAGTCGGACTTTAGTAATATAATTAACCAATACTATACATACTATGAAAGGATTTATCGAAAACATTGAGAAAGACACGCTGGAGAACGAGTATTTCAGAAAAGTGCTTTACACCGCAAAAAACAGCCAGTTGGTCGTGATGAGTCTGAAGCCGAAGGAGGAGATCGGCGAAGAGGTGCACCACCTCGACCAATTTTTGCGCATCGAGGAGGGGGAGGGGCTCGCGGTATTAAACGACGTGCCGACGGTGATAAAGAAGGATTTTGTCATTGTGGTTCCTGCGGGGACAAAGCACAACATCGTGAATACATCGGACGCGCACGCGATGAAGCTTTATACGCTTTACGCGCCCCCGGAGCACAGAGACGGCACCATCCACAAAACAAAAGCAGACGCGCTCGCCGACAAGGGGGATGAATTCACGGGAAAAACGACCGAGGTTGAAAATTGAAAATTTGAAATTGAAAATTTCCGCCAATCCATAAGGATTGGCGGTTGGCGCTTATCCACACTTCCCCAAGCGTCCGTCCTTATTACCGTGTAGAATTGAACTATATGACGGCTGCGATTTTCGATCTTGCAATGGTAGTGTTGATTGCTGCGGCGTTCGGCGTAATTGCGAAAATATTGCGCCAGCCGACAATCCTTGCGTATCTTGCGACGGGGATAGTAATCGGCGCGCTCGGGTTTGTTGCGGTGGGGAGCAGTGAAACGTTTATTACGTTCTCCGAGCTTGGCGTAATGCTCCTTCTTTTTCTCGTGGGATTGGAAATTGATTATGCTTCATTCAGGCTCGTAGGAACCGCATCAATAATTACGGGGTTGGCACAGATGGTAATTACGTTCGGTGCCGGATACTGGCTTGCGCAGTGGTTCGGATTTGCGCCGCTCGCAAGCGGGTACATCGCGCTCGCACTCACGTTTTCAAGTACTATTATTGTGGTGAAGTTGCTCTCCGATAAGCGCGACTTGAACAGTCTCTACGGAAAAATAAGCATAGGGATGCTCCTTGTGCAGGACCTTGTGGCAATCATTGTGTTGGTGGTGCTCTCGGGTATCCAGCGCGGGCAGGCCGTTTCACTGACCGTGATTGCGCTCACCATCGCGCAGGCCGTTGCGCTCTTTATTGTTATGTTATATCTGGGAAGAAAAGTGCTTCCTGCGATATTCGAACGCGTGGCGCAGTCTCATGAACTGCTTTTTTTGGTGAGTCTTGCGTGGGTATTCGCGGTTGCGGCCGCTGTTTCGCGCATAGGTTTTTCGGTTGAAATTGCTGGTTTTCTCGCGGGCATCGCGCTCGCAAATTCTTCCGAGCATCACCAGATAGCGCAACGCATCAAGCCGCTTCGCGATTTCTTTCTCATTGCGTTTTTTGTGACGCTCGGCGCCAAGGTTGCATTCTCGAATCTCACGGGTCTTTTTATTCCGGTTGTTGCATTTTCGCTCTTCGTGCTTATAGTGAAGCCGCTCATTGTGGCGGGTATTATGGGATTGCTCGGATATCGCAAGCGAACCTCATTTATGGCGAGTATGACGATTGCGCAGGTATCAGAGTTCAGTTTTGTGCTCCTCGCGCTCGGCGTGGCAGCGGGCCACATCGAGGAAAGCGCGCTCTCGCTTGTTACCGCGGTAGGCGTTATTACCATTGTTGCCTCGTCGTATCTCATACAGTTTAGCGATGGCATTTTTCGCAGGATAAGGGGAGTTCTTGGCGTGCTTGAGCGTGAAAAAAGCGTGGAACATTCCAGCGCGGAGTCCGGAAGAAAATTCCCGATAGTACTCATCGGCTTCCATCGCTTAGGGGAGAGTATTGCGCTGGGTCTGCCGCGCGAGAAATTGCTGGTGGTTGAGTTTGACCCGGAAAAAATAAGAAAGTTGAACCGAGGAGGATATCATCATATGTTTGGCGATATGTCGGACCCGGACATTTATTCTTCCCCCCAACTCACCGAGGCTGACCTTATTATTTCAACAAGTCCGCATTTTGAAGACAACCGCTCGCTCATTGCATCATTCAGGCACCGCTCGCCTCGTCCGAAGATTGTGGTGCGCTCTGAGGCGGAGGGGGAGGCTGAGATTTTGTATGCAGAGGGCGCTGATTATGTAATTTTTCCGCATCTCACATCGGGACAGTATTTCGGTAAAACTATCGC